>CAZXYV010000118.1:0-5960 GCA_964645025.1 uncultured Dehalococcoidaceae bacterium
ATCGGCCAGTACACCACGCTGAAAAAAGCGGGCCGGAACCTCACGGCGCTTTGCCCGTTCCACAGTGAAAAACACCCGTCGTTTTTCGTCTACCCGGAACGGCAGAGCTGGCACTGCTTCGGCGCCTGCAGCACCGGCGGCGACGTTTTCGCCTTTATCATGAAGAAAGAAGGCATCGAATTCGGCGAGGCGTTGCGTATACTGGCGGAGCGGGCGGGCGTCACGCTGCCAACGCGAACCGGGCCGGGCATAAAAAAGGAGGAGAAAGAAGAACTCTACCGCGCCAATGAAGCAGCCGCCCTGTACTTCAACAACCTGCTCCTCAACGCCCCGGCGGCGGAAAAAGCGCGTAATTACGTGGCCAAACGGGGGTTCACCTCGAAGACCGTGGCCGATTTCCAGCTCGGTTTCAGCCTCGACGCCTGGGAAGCGCTCAAAACACATCTCCTGGAAAGGGGCCACAGCGAAGCTAATCTGCTGACCGCCGGGCTTGTCTACCAGGCGGAGAACGGCCAGACCCACGACCGCTTTCGCGGCAAGCTGATGATTCCCATCCGCGATAGCCGCGGGCGGGTGACCGGCTTCGGCGCCAGGGTGCTGGACGACTCTTTACCCAAGTACATCAACTCCCCCCAGACCCCGACCTTCGATAAGAGCGCCACGCTTTACGGCATCGACCGCGCCATCGCCGAGATACGAAAACGGGATATGGCTATCATCATGGAAGGCTATATGGACGTCATCACCGCCCACCAGAACGGCGTCACCAACACCGTCGCCTCCATGGGTACAGCGATTACGGAAATGCAGGTCACGACACTGAAGAAGTTGAGCCGGAACCTGGTCCTGGCCCTGGATGCCGATACCGCCGGCGAGGAGGCTATGCTACGCGCCGTGGGCTACGAGAACACCCTGAACGCGGAAATAAGGATTGTCGTCATGCCGGAGGGCAAAGACCCGGATGACATCATCAGGGAAGACCCCGAAGCATGGCAAAAGCTGGTAACGGCCGCCATACCTATCGTCGATTATACCTTCAATGGAATAATACCCAAATTAGACCTGTCCACCGCCCGGGGCAAGTCGCTCGCCGTGGAGAGGCTGCTGCCGGTGGCGGCCGGTATTAACGACCCCATCCGCCAGGCCCATTACCTGCAAAAGCTCGCCGGTCTGGTGAAGGTGGACATGAACACTATCAAGGCATCAATGAGCCGTTTAAAACCGGCCTCCGCCAGGCGCAAGACACCCCTGCCGCAACCGGCCATCCGCGCGGTTAAAGACCCGCGGGAAGAATACTGCCTGGCCCTGCTCTTGCAGCACCCGGAGCTCAAGGAACACATAGCAGAGGTTTCACCGGAGTACTTTGAAAGCAGCGAAAACCGTGAAATCTTCAACGCGTACAAAATTGCCCCCGATGTGGTATCATTAAAAGAGCAGGTTGACCCGGCCATTCACGAACATCTCGATACGATAATCAACAGGAATATACCGGCGTTAAAGAACAATATCGAGCCAAAATTTCTCGATTGCGCCCTGGAGTTGCGCAAGAGATACCTGAAAAGCCTGGCGGCTCGGAAAGCGGAGTCCGGCGGTGAAGAAGATGACCGGGCCCGACTCGAAGAAGACATGGAAATCAGCCGCCAGCTAAAAGAACTTGACGCACGCCGGAGCAGAAAACATAATTCTTCTTAGGTAGTACAAGGAGCTAACATGGACAACGAACTGAATGAGCCGAACGGATTCCGGGAGAGCGAACATTTTGAGGAAATACCGCCTCATGAGGAACTGGTAGCCGAACCCAAGGCAGGGGCGCTATACGGTACCGATATCGAGCCCGGTGATGAGCTCGGGGCGGAAGACGTCAGCGAGGCCGCCGAGCTCTGGGCCAAGGCCAAACACTTTGAAATCGAAAAAGCTGAATCGACGCTCGACCTTGACATCGAGCTGCCGGCGGAAGAAATCGCCGAGCAGGACATCACCGACGACCCCGTACGCATCTACCTCCATGAAATCGGCCGCGTCCACCTCCTTACCGCCGATGACGAGAAAAGCCTGGCCCGGCAGATGGAAGAAGGCAAGTACCTCAGCCGCATTAAGCAGGAATATACCCATAAATACGGCCGCCAGCCTTCCAGCACCGATATTATATTGCTCATACTCCAGAATCTCGGCAGTGCCACTCCTTTTATCGCTCTCCTCCACGAGGAGTTCGGCCTGAAAAAGGCCAGCGGATTTATCGACAGCATCTATGACGCCAAACTACAGGAAATTATCGATAACTCTATCGACCCGCAGAAAATTCTCGACATTTCGATCAAGCTCGGCAAATCCGCCCCGGAAACGGAAGAAATGTTGATCAGGCTCTCCCTCGGCAGCCGGGAAATCCCCGCCGAGGTACGCGATGCCATCCCACGTAAAATATCTTTGAACGATATCGACAAGCTGGTTGCCGAGAAGAAGTTCATCGATGCCGTGCAGGCTAACGAGAGGAAGTATACCTCCCATTTCGCGGAAATCACCCGCGAGGGCAAAAAGGCGGAGAGGCACCTTATCGAAGCCAACCTGCGCCTGGTAGTCAGCGTGGCCAAGAAACATATCGGCCGCGGTATGTCCCTCCTCGACCTCATCCAGGAGGGTAACATCGGCCTGATGAGAGCGGTGGAGAAGTTCGATTACCGCAAGGGCTACAAATTCAGCACCTACGCCACGTGGTGGATACGGCAGGCGCTGACCCGCGCCATCGCCGACCAGGCCCGCACCATCCGCATCCCCGTACATATGGTGGAGACCATTAACCGGCTGCTCCGTATCAGCCGCCGCCTCGCCCAGGAGTACGGCCGTGAGCCTACCTCGCGCGAGATTGCCAAGGAAATGGAAGTTTCTTCCGACAAGGTCAGGGAAATCGTCAAAGTATCGCAGCTACCCATATCGCTGGAGTCACCCATCGGCGAAGAGGAAGACAGCCCGCTGGGCAACTCCATCGAGGACCGGAACGCCATGCCGCCGGTGGATATCGCTTCCAAGCAGCTTTTAAAGGAGCAAATCGAGGACGTGCTGGGCACCCTGACCCCGCGCGAGCAGCGCGTGTTACAGCTCCGCTTCGGCCTGGAAGACGGGCGCAGCCGCACCCTGGAAGAGGTGGGGGTGGAGTTCAACGTGACGCGGGAACGCATCCGTCAGATTGAGGCTAAAGCTTTAAGAAAACTACGCCACCCCAGCCGCAGCCGTAAGCTAAAAGACTATTTGGAGTAATTACTTAAACATCCCCATGATGTTCTTCGGCAGCTTGCCCCCCGCCCCCATCTTCATGATTTTCTGCATCTGCTGGAACTGGTTTAAAAGCTGATTGACATCATGCGTGCCGGTGCCGCTGCCCCGCGCGATACGCTTGCGCCGGCTCCCCCCTATTATGGAAGGGTTCTGCCTCTCCTGCGGCGTCATTGAAAGCACGATGGCCTCTACCTTTTTAAGCTGGGCTTCCTGGGCGCCGTCGGGCAATTTACTGGCTATTCTGGACATGCCCGGCAGCATCTCCGCCAGCTGGGCAATCGGCCCCATTTTTTTAATGGCCTTCAACTGCTCCAGCAAGTCTTCCATGTTGAAGGTGGCGTTTTTGACCTTCTTCTGGAGCTCCAGCGCTTTCTTCTCATCGAGGGTCTTTTCCGCTTTCTCGATAAAGGTCAGCACATCACCCATGCCCAGGATGCGCGAGGCCAGTCTGTCGGGATAAAATGGCTCGAAGGCATCCGCCTTTTCCCCCATACCGATGAACTTAACCGGCACGCCGCTGACCCACCGGATGGAGAGCGCCGCGCCGCCACGCGCATCGCCGTCCATCTTGGTCAGGATAAGTCCCGTCACGTTCACCCGGGCATGGAACTCCTCGGCCACGCGCACGGCGTCCTGGCCGGTCATAGCATCCACCACCAGCAGCACCTCGTCGGGTTTAATCGTCTTCTTGACCTGCTCCAGCTCCGCCATCATCTCTTCATCGATATGCAGCCGGCCGGCCGTATCGACGATAACATGAGTGGCTGTCAGGTTTTTTGCCTGCGCTATGCCGTGGACACAAATATCTTTACTGGAGGTTTTGGGGTCTTCGTTAAATACCGGCACATCGAGCTGTTTTCCCAGGGTAACCAGTTGCTCGATGGCGGCGGGACGGCGATTGTCCGCGGCCACTAATAGAGGTTTTTGCCCGCCATGCTTTAACAATAGCGCCAGCTTGGCGGCGGTGGTCGTCTTGCCGCTGCCCTGCAAGCCAACCATCATTAATACCGTGGGAGGCTGGGAGGCCGAAACGAGTTTGCTCGATGCGCCGTCGCCGAGGGTCTTGATAAGCTCCTCATTGACGATTTTTATGATATGCTGGGCGGGCGTGAGGCTTTCTAAAACTTCCTTGCCGATGGAGCGCTCTTTCACGCGGGTGGTAAAGTCCTTCACCACCTTAAAGTTGACATCCGCCTCCAAGAGCGCCAGGCGCACCTGCCGCAGGGCTTCATCGATGTCTTTTTCGGTGAGCTTGCCGCGGTTGCCCAGCAGGCGGAAGACGGCGTTCAGCTTTTCACTGAGGACCTCAAACATACGGCTTAATTGTAAGGGGATGAGCGACCAAACGTCAACCACTACAGGTTTAACATCGGGTATAATAAATGCTACAATACCATCAATCAAACAAAAGCAAAGGAGTGTAGTCGTCATGGCTAAATCAAAATACGGTAAATATATCGTCACCGAACTTAAAACACCGGCCTTCTCCCCCGGCTTCGCCGAAAGGTATGCCACATTCGCCAACCGGATACTCTGGATGGATGAAAATGTGGTGCCGGGGGCCTTTCAGATGAACTGCTCCTGGTACTTGAAGCCGAACGCCGACCACCTCAGCACGTCGCACAAACATAAAGAGGGCGAAATCATCGGTTTTTTCAGCAGCGACTATAAAAAACCCTACGATTTAGGTGCGGAAATCGAGTTCTGGCTGGAAGATGAAAAATTCATGATAACCAAAAGCGCCCTGATATTCGTTCCGCCGGAAATGAAACATTGTCCGCTAATTATCCACCGCGCTGACCGCCCTATTTTCCACTTCAGCGTTGTGACCGGCGGCGTTTATAAACAGCAAAAATAAGAGAAAAGGAGCGGTAACAAATGGCTACGAAGTACGGCAAATATTTTTTAACCCACGGTAACACGCCATCGACGGGTACGAAAGAAGGCGCCGAGTACGCCAGATGGTCGACCCGCATGACCTGGCTCAACGGTGAAGTGATTAAAGGGGCCTTTCACTTTGCCTGCTCCTGGTATTACAAAGCCCCGGATAAAGCGCTCCCGGCGCATACGCATGATTTCGATGAAATCCTGGGCTTCTACGGCAGCGACCCGCAAAATCCCCGCGACCTGGGCGGTGAAGTCGAGTTCTGGCTGGAAGACGAACGGCATATCCTGACTAAAAGCTTCCTCGTCTTTATCCCCGCGGGCATGAAACACTGCCCCCTGAAGATAAACAGGATTGAGCGGCCGATGTTCCACCTCGGGGCATCTCCCAGCCACGACTACGTGAAAAAAGCCAGTAAATAGGCCGGCCCGTACATTTTCTCTCGATTGACTTCAATAGACAATCGGTACAAGATTAACCTACTAAATACCAGCAGGAGGATAAAGAAATGGCAGGAAGGAAATATGAGAAATATATCCTAACCGATTTAAAACTCCCGGAGAACGTTAAGGCAAGAGAAGCCGAATACAACAAGAGGGCCACGCGTATCCTGTGGCTGGAAGACGAGATAATGAAAGGGGCTTCCAGCGTTATTCTTTCCTGGTACTGGAAACCCACCGAGAAAGAAGGTACGCCTTCACACACACACGATTTCGATGAAATCATCGGATTTATCGGCAGCGACCCGCGAAACCCTCACGACCTGGGCGGTGAAGTTGAATTCTGGCTGGAGGATGAAAAATAC
>CAZXYV010000119.1:0-5950 GCA_964645025.1 uncultured Dehalococcoidaceae bacterium
CCAGCGAGCCTACCGGCCCCAGTAAACCTACGCGACATATTGATGTCGGTGCTGTTGTTGGTGCTTATGGCGGTTATTACGAGCTCAAATAAGTTGTATGTTAGTACAATACGCTTGGGTTGACCGGAATAACAAGGAGGCATTAAGTGGTGAACGATGATGTTTACCTTGAGGCAGCAGAGAAGTTAGGTTACCCTGGTTCTGCAAGTTGTGTCAAGTTTTTACGTGTACTTTTTACGCCTGAAGAGGGTAAATTGCTGCTCGAATTCATTGAGCCGGCGACCTGTCAACAGGTTGCCAAAAGGTTAAACATTGACGAGAAAAGCCTTCAGGAAAAGCTTGATGATTTCAAACGTAGAAGATTGCTTTTCTATGGAAAAACAGAGTATGTCTTTAAATTTGGAATACATGTGTTTTTCTCCCGTATCCCCCATGCAAAGGACGAATACATTCCTGCCGGGTTCTGGCAGGCGTGGCGGGAATTCCATCCGGAAGAAATAGAGAGATTTCAGAAAGGAATCGCTGACCGGTTAGAAGGGCCCCAGGCCGCGGGAATTCCGGGGAGAGGAATGGACCCAAACCGGTTCGCCGTTTCCGCCAGCCCCAGGATAAAGCCGGAGCAGGTCCTGTGGTACGAGGATATGGCCAAGATATTCGCCAGGGAAGAACAGATAGGTATCGTTGAGTGCCCCTGCCGCAAAGAATTTCATAATTGCGATAGACCATTGATGACGTGCTACTACTTTTCTAAACACACGCTGGAGCGTGATGTCAACGAATATTCCGTGATGAAAAACCTCTCATTGGGAGAAGCCATAGACTATTCGGACCAACTGGAAAAAGGCGGGCTGATGCACCTGATGGGCAATTACGCCGGAATTCCCGATTATGTAATGTGTAATTGCTGCGAATGCTGCTGTGTGGTTTTAGGGCCTGCCCTTCGTTCTGGCAGGCTGCGCCAGCTATACTCCCCCAGCCGATACCTGGCTACGGCGGATACGGATCTTTGTACCGGTTGTCAGGAATGTGTCGAGCGGTGTTTCTTTAACGCTATCGAAATGCGATTGACCTTAAAATCCAAGAAGAAAAAGGCGCACATCATTAATGACTTCTGTATGGGCTGCGGCTCCTGTATTGTCGGGTGTAAGCAGAAGGCGTTAACATTTGAATTGGTACGCCCGCCAGAGCATATCCCGGTCCGGCCGCCAATCCGTATGACAGCAATGAATGGTGTAAGCATTGTAAGAGAAGAAACGCTCAAATGAGATGACTTTAAACAGGAACATCAACTATTTCGAGGTTGGTGGAAATGGAGTATAGAGCCTGTCTCAGAATTCCTATAATGGTGATTTTTTAAAGCTGAGCATCCTCTGCCCCACGCCTGAGGAAATCACTTATGAGACAGGCTCTAGAGTCGAACTCTACCTGAAATAAGATATATCGAAAAATGGCCGAATATTCATCAAGCTGGTTTTTCGTCCAAATTTGTACCCGAGTATTTGGAAATCATGAAGGCCTCCAGACAATAAAATGGTTTACCCACCCGGGCGTAGTTCAACGGACAATGATATACACCGGGCGGAATAGTTACAACGGCGGGGCTCGAAATCACATGTTTTTCGCGTTCTGGCCCGAACGAAAATTCTACATCGGCATCGAACTCATTCATATTCATCGGATTTGATCCAAAGAAGAAAAAAAACTCGGTAAAACTGTGCTTGTGAGTCGGCTCGTGGAATATATACGGTTTTCTTATTACCGATAACCCCAGGGTCATCCTCGAGGCTGCAGGTATGATATGTTCCGGTACCGTGGATAATCCTATTCCTTCTCCACCCCATTTGTTTACTCGCACGACTCCGGTTGTGAAATATCTGTTATAATTAGGTTCGTCAATTTTTATTTCTGTTAGATCTTCTCCCAAATCCACCGCTGTACGTTTAGATGTCAGGAAAGCTTCTATACAATAAAACGGTTTACTAACCCGGGAGTAGTTTAACGGACAATGATATACGCCCGGTGCCGCAACAACAATTGTCGGTCTCGAAATAACGTGCTTTTCGCGTTCTGCCCCCCAAAAAAACTCCACATCAGCATCGAACTCCTGCATATCCATCGGGTTCGATCCAAAGAAGTAAAAATATTCTGTAAATATATGTTTATGGGTTGGCTCGTGAAACATATAGGGTTTTCTTATTACCGATATCCCCAGACTCATCCTAGCGACCGCCGGTATAATATCCTGCGGTACAGAAGTTAATCCTATCCCTTCTCCACCCCATTTGTTTTCTTTCACAACATCTCTGGTTATATATTTTTCATATACCAATTTAGCCATTTCAATGTCCTCCTTTTTTCTAATTCGGATCTCCCGAGGCCGTTTTCTTCAGGTTTTTAATAATTTCGCGCTTTTAAATCATAGCATGCTGCTTCCGCCATTTTATCACTATTTACGCATGTATTTTCAATACAGGAGCTTTTAAATTGCTAAAAAGCAGATTAGCCCCGGCTAGGATATCATTAAAGAGTTAGGTTTACCTGCATCTGTGCTTCTAGCGCTGGAGGCTGATATTTAAGCGATAGGGCTGGATATGATTATACTCGTACCTCCGGTGTTCTACAAATAGCTTTACCATACCAATTGAAGAGTCGAACTCCACCTGAAACAAAGACCCCATGTTTCATTTAACTATTTAGTATTATCTCTCCTTTAATTTAACTTCTTTTCTAAATATCTGAGTTTTTTTCGTGATAAGGTCAAATATTTACCGGGATGAGGTAGTTGTTTCCAGTTACATTCGCTGTACCGTTTTAAGTATCTCTGGGATGTCAATACCTTTTCCACATCGCCTGGCACAGACACCGCAACCGTTGCAAGCTTCTATTTGATGTTGTTCAAAATGGAGAATAGCTCTGGCGGTCTCTGCATCATCGTACATCAAGCCATCACTGTAAAGTTCGAAAATACGAGGAACATCAATGTCCTGGGGACATGGCATGCATGCACGGCAAGTGGTACACTTAAGTGGTTTAAACCGACGATAAGCGTCTCTGACCCGGTTGAACATCAACTCTTCTTCGACACTCAAGCTATTAGGTATAACTTGATCAGCCAGCCAAAGATTCTGTTCAATTTCTTCAACACTACTCATGTCACAGATTACGGTTGATACAAAGGATTGGTCCCAAGCCCAGCGAAGTCCCCACTCCGATAATGAACGCTTCTGGACTACTTCTTCCCAGCACTTGGCGACAGACTGTGGAGGATCTTTTATCAGGCGTCCACGTTTCAATGGCTCGGTGACTACTACCCCCAGGCCTTTATCAGCCGCGTACTTCAGTCCGAATACCCCTGGAAGACGATCGACCTCCATATAATTGTACGGGAAACTACAAAAAGCCCAATTGTATCCGGTGACAACTTCCTTGAGTGTCTGGAAATCGTCATGGAAGGAGAAACCGGGCAGTCCGATGCGTTGACTAGCCATAGCCCGTTCGATGAAGTGTATAATACCCAGTTCACGTAATTGTGGCCAAGTCTGCCTGTTCATTCCTCCCAAAAGAAAATGGTCCGTTCTGTCAATTTGAAGTAGTTCGAGTTGTTTGTTCAGATAGCAATCGAAGTCGGGGAGGGATTTAATCACCATCGCCGGTAAGTTGATGCTCAACCGGACCTTTCGCCGATAACCGCCCTCAAGAGCGCTGCCAATAATTTTCAGGATATTCTTATATCGTTCGGGAATGTAAGGGTAATCAATATCCAAATAGTTAACGCCGTTGTCGATCGCATAACGTATCAGTCTTATACAAGCCTTTTCATCAATATCGGCATCTGAAAGAGGCAATTTCATGATGCCCAAGCCCAGAATAGAAACCTCCCAATTCTGTGCACCAAAATTACGGTATTTGATAATGTTCCTTCAAACGCGCTTAATGTTCTTCAAAAAAATTATTTATTTATGGTTCATAAGACCAGCAATCCATACCTATTGTTAACTTTCAGTCACATTCATTACGCTTCTACCCATGGCGAGGCGTGTTCACCACTCAAGCAAATCACGAAAAACCCATAAGGCTTATCCACCCAGCGGGTAATTAGGGGAAGGTGCGGAAAACCGGCCGGACAAATAGCTACAGTGGGTTTGTTGAAGATGTGCCGTTCATAGTCCTTGCCCATCCCAAGCTCCAACTCTGCTCCAAGGTAATCCAAGCGATCAGCGTCAAGGCCAACAAAACACAGGATTTCCTCTTCAGGATGAGTATGGGCTTCACCTCCGCGGTGCCATTTCCCACACCGAGTATAGAAACCCCAGGTAAAGTTGACATTAAATCCTTCCAGATCGTTACCATATAACCAAACGATCTGATCGCCATTTCCGGGTCCAACTCCTTTTTCGGCCGGTCTCATTACACCGTCGGCGCCAATTACAGATTCATAACCCATTCCACTACCAACTTTATCCCTGTTAGGATCAACATGAGTCACCATTCTTTTTATCAGGTGTGCATATTTAGTACCATTTTTTGACACTCTGGTTTTAGCGGAATAGGTTGAAGCTTTATATTCGGCTGACAGACCGATGTGGTAATGAACAAGTGGACGTGTTACACGTTTAATAGTAACCGGCCCGTGTGGTGTCCCTTTAGGAATTAATACCACCGAGGGTTGATTGAAAGTATGCTCCTCTTGTTCTTCCCCAAGTCTAATGGAAATATCCGCCCCTAGCGTTTTAAGGATATCGGAGTTATCAGTGCCTTCAAAAACCAGCAATTCATCATAAGGATGGATCAGAGTACCATCAATTGGGTGGAAAACTGTAGGATTTTTCACGAAACCGAAGGAAAAATTGGCATTAAACCCTTCAAGATCCTTACCTTCCATAAAAACCCTGGGTTCGGGATATAACCCTGAAGGTCCTTCTTGAATCATCATGTTTTTTACAAGGTGGGCATATTCTTTTTTTGACATAGATACCTCCCTACAATAATAAAATATGCGTATTTCGTACTGTTAACAGGATAGCAGGCCTGACTTGCCCAGATATTTTTGTCCACTCCTTAGGTTAGCATTCGCACCATAATAGTTTCAGAAGCTATTGTCTGATATCTTAAAGCTCTATGCTGATTTACCTGATTATATTCCCTTATTCACTGCGTAATCAAGACCATTACCCTCCAGCGTTAGAGTCGAACTCCACCGGAAACAATTCTTAATAGGCTCTATAGGAATGCTCTCGTGTTTCCTTTAGCCTTTTTTTCATGATTTCTCTTCTCTTCTTATTCAGCTTCTGTCAAGTATAATAACTGGACTACTTTTCGAGGGGCAAGGGCAATTGTTATTCTCAACATAGTAAAAACGAGTAATAAATCCTTATAGTAGATATTCACTAACCATTTTTGAACCCCCACCAACCACAACCGAGCAGTACCCCAAACGCTCTTATTGACAATTAATTTGATATATGTTATATATTGGCAAACGTGGATATCCTCAGAAAAAGGAGGCAAAGCCTAGAAAATATTAAAAGAAGAACTGGGAACACGGTAGATGGGTAAAAGGAAAATGAGTTGTAACGAAGGAAAATAAAAATGGTACAAACAAAATATGGGTCTTTAGTTAAAAGTATCCCCACTTTCAAAGACTACGGGCAGGGGTCTTACAGGCAAGGAACCGAGATGAATAGCAAATTCTTCGGATACGACCTTAATTTGAGATACGGGACCTTTTATAATTCCGGCAACCTGGAACCCTTCCAGACACAGGTATGCGATTACGACCAGGTATTAATTTGGATGGGTACCAATACTATTGACCTCGGTTACCTGGGGGCTCAGGTTGATTTTTGCATTGGTGAGGAAAAGGAAAAGCACCGGATTACCACGGCAACCGCAGTCTCTATTCCCAGAGGATTACCGCATTTACCAGCCTTCATTGGCCCGATGGATGACC
>CAZXYV010000120.1:0-5916 GCA_964645025.1 uncultured Dehalococcoidaceae bacterium
ATAATAGCGGATGGCTGGCTGGGTCTTATCCGCTTCTAACAGCCAGGGTATCGGGTTTCCCTTAAGCTTTTCTTTCCAATTAACCATCGCTATTCATCTGCTTCTAGTCTGGTTTCTATTCTACTAAATATGGAGCGAGAATACCATTTCAAAAGTACTACCTATTGATACCTCAGCTCCACCATTTTTTAAGATTCACCACAGAAGACCTGCGTTGTCTTTAAGAGCTCCGTCTCTAATTGCTCTGGAACGCCCGGCTCCACCACGGCATGATGTATCTGGTATCTCTTATCGATGCTGGCGGAGACCAACACTCACTTGAACTGCCAAGATAGCAACCATGAAGTTTCAAAATATAGGCTATTTACGATTGTTACTATCTTTTTTATCCTGTAAACGAAGCTCTATGATTTTTCTGTTATCTTTTTGCGAGAATCCAGCCGATTATTGTGATATGTTTGTAATATTTTACCCGTATTTTGTGACATGTCCGTGACTCGGATTCTGTATATTTGAGACGTATAAAGACTTCTCAAGTCAAACTAAGGCGCATCACACTTAGGAGATTAATTTATGCCGATAGAAATCGATGGGCAGACGTATTACAGGACACTGGAAGTGTGCCGTAAGACTGGTATTAGTCGAGCGACACTTTTCCGGTGGATTAACCAGGGTATATTCTCAACATTACTCAGGGACAGAAGAGGGTGGAGGCTGTTTACCGCGGACGACCTGAATAAAATCATCGCGGAAAATGTAAAAGTCGAGGTTGAAAGAGTGCCCCGAGCCCAAAAACCCGGTAAATGAGTTTACCGTGAAATTGGCGAACCGGTACGAAAGAGGAACACGCACTAAATTAATACTCCCGTCATTTGCTTTGCCATCACTATCCCGGAAGATTAGACATGAACGATATTGATAAGACAAAAGAGCAACTGGTAGATGAATTGGGCGCCATGCGTCAACAGATTGCTGAATTAAAAGTATCAGAAGCCGAGCACAGGCAAATGGAGCGAGCCCTTCAGGAGTCTGGTGAATACGCTGATAGTATTGTGGCCACGGTGCGTGAGCCTTTGGTAGTGCTGGATGCTGACCTGCGTGTAATCCTGGCCAACCGCTCCTTCTATAGTACCTTTCAAGTGACACCTGAGGACACCGAGGGGAAGCTCGTCTATAATCTGGGCGACCGACAGTGGGACATCCCCAGGCTGCGGGAGCTTCTGGAGGACATCCTTCTCAAGAACACCTCCTTTGATAACTTCGAGGTGGAGCACAGCTTCGAGACCATTGGATACAAGGCCATGCTGCTTAATGCCCGACGGATTTACCAGAAAGAGAACCAAACCCATATGATACTCCTCGCCATTGAGGACATCACCGAGCGCAGGCGGATGCAGGAAAAGCTGCTTATCTCGGAGCGGTTAGCCACCCTGGGGCAGTTCTCGGGGAATATCTCCCATGAGCTAAGGAACCCCCTGAGCGTCATTGACAGCTCGGTATATTACCTGAAGACAAGGCTAAAAGACGCCGATGAGAAGACGCGTCAGCACCTTGACCGTATCAAGTCCAGCGTGGTCAGCTCCACGGCGATTATCGAGAGCCTGCTTAACCTGACCCGAATGGAGAATCCCCGTTTGGGCAGGCTTAGCCTTATCGCCATCACTACCGATGCCATTGCCGCCTCTAAAGTACCGTCTGCGGTAAGCATCGTAAACAAGTTCCCGGAAGAGGAGGTTGCCATCAATGCCGATGGAGAGCAGCTCTGCATGGCATTCAAGAACGTAATCAAGAACGCGGTTGAGGCGATGGATGGCAAAGGCACCCTCACGGTAACCGCCCGCACCACGGCTGATAGAAAAGCCGAGTTATCCTTTGCCGATACCGGTTCTGGTATTGCCGCGGAGAACCTGGAGAGGGTCTTTCAGCCGCTTTTCAGCACCAAAGCCAAGGGTATCGGCTTTGGCCTGTCCATTGCCAAGACGATTGTAAATAAGCACGGTGGCACCATCGAGGCCAAATCAGAACCGGGGAAAGGCGCAAATATTATCATTAAATTCCCTCTCTTTGTAGATAAAGATGAGGAGGTATAAACAATGTCAGTCGTCCCCAAAATACTGGTCGTAGATGACAATGAGGAGTTCTGCCAGAACATGACCGATATCCTGGAGTTGCGGGGTTATGAAGTGACAACTGCCACCGATGGGCTCAAAGCCTTGGAGCTGGTAAAACAGGACGGATTTATACTGGTGCTGCTGGATATTAAGCTGCCGGTAATGGGCGGCGTGGCAACCTTCAAGAAGATTAAAGAGATAGTGCCGCACACTCCGGTAATTATGATCACCGCCCATGCTGTTGAGGACCTCATCAGGGAGGCGTTGCGGGAAGGAGCCTTCGGTGTCCTCAAGAAGCCGCTGGACTTAGACAGACTATTCACACTTATTGATAAAGCTGTTGCTGAGGGGGCGCTGATACTGGTGGTGGACGATGACGAGAATCTCTGTGCCAATTTGAAAGACAACCTAAGTGTTAAGGGTTACCAGGTGAGCGTTGCCTATGATGGCACCGTGGCAATAGAGATGGCACGCGAGAATATCTTTGACATCATGCTCATTGACCTGAAGCTGCCTTCATTGAATGGTCTGGAGACCTACCTCGCCATCCGGGATATCCGCCCCAACGTGGTGGCAATCATCATTAGTGGCTATCTGCAGACGATGAGTGAGCTGGCACGGCAAGCCCAGCGGGAGAGCGCCTACACTTGCCTGGAGAAGCCCATAGATATGGACAAACTGGTTGCGCTCCTGGAGCGGATTAGAGAGCAGAAAGCCAGAGGTTTTCTTGAGAAACCCGGATAAAGCCCGGGAAGTCCCAGAGTAGTAGTTTCATGGAGAAGAAATTCGACATACTGGTTGTAGATGATGACGTGAACCTATCGTCAAATCTGCAGGATATCCTGGAGGCGGAAGGGTACAGAACGGCGGTAGCTCTGAACGGTGAAGCTGCGCTCACTTTCTGCCGAAAAAAGGCATTTGACCTGACGATTGTCGACATTCGACTACCTGACATCTCCGGTATAGAGCTAACCAAGGAGTTGACCAGTCTGTCACCTGAAATGACGTTTATCATCATGACTGGTTATGCTTCACTGGGTAGCGTTATTAGAGTCGCCGGACGGAAGGACATAGTAGCCTATGTAACCAAGCCGGTTAATATGGATAATCTGCTGTCTCTCATCACCGTAACGAGGGAGAGCGCAAGCAGGCAGAAAAAGTAAAATAACCCCGCGCTAAAATCCCGCTATAGACCAAGCCCCGACTCTCCGGCAGTTCCATCACGTCTTTCTTCCTAACGATTCACCTACGAAGCCACATCCCATTGGTGATACTGGAATGTGATATTTTTGTAAGGTTTTGCCCCAATTTTGTGAGAATGTTGTAAGTAGACACCCCTAAAATCTTACTAGACACTCGTTACATTCGTTAATGACTTACCAGACACCAGGTCGTGATAAGGCAAGGGCAGCTATGAAAAATCTCTTTAATACCAGGCCTTAATTAAGAAGGTGTAATGGAACGCAATTTGGACCTGCTCATTGTGGATGATGACGTAGATTTAGCCTCAAACCTGCGGGATATCCTGGAAACAGGAGGCTATAGCACGGCTGTTGCCCATGATGGCCAAACGGCTCTCGCCCTCTGCCATCGAAAGCCAGTCGCCCTTGCCCTTATAGACATCAAGTTGCCTGACATATCGGGGGTAGAGTTGATCGAGAGATTAGCTGAACTATCCCCCGGAATGGAGTCCATCATCATCACCGGCCATGCTTCATTAGAGACGGCTATTGAAGCCGTCAAGCAGAAGCTTATTGTCGCCTACGAAGTTAAGCCACTTGATATGGACAACATTCTAGCCCTTACCACCCAGATTATGGAACGTAAGAAGATGGAGAAGCAACTGATTGAATATGAGGAGCTAAACAAGCTCAAGAGCGATCTTCTCGCCAAGGTATCCCACGAACTGCGCACCCCCCTGGCTACTATCAAGGGGTATTCCACCATGCTACTGAACTACGAACCTCGGCTCTGGCGTAGTGAAAGACACGAATACCTGAAGTCCATAGATAGCGCTACTGACCGACTGACGGCGCTGGTAAGCCAGCTATTAGATATGTCCCGGCTTGAGACAGGTCTACTTAAACTAGACAAAGCGCCGACCAATATCTCAAAGTTGCTGGAGGAGATAGTAGCTGATGCCCAACTCAGAACACCCGGGCACAAAATAGTAAAGAATACGATGAAAAGGCCACTGAGGGTCAATATTGATTCCAGCCGCGTCAGGCAAATAATGGATAATCTAATCGACAACGCCTGTAAGTATTCACAGGAGGGAACGGAAGTGGTGGTCTCGGACCAGCGAAATGACCACAGACTCATCATAAGCATTACGGACCAGGGAATAGGTATCCCGGCTGATAAACTGGAGAGGGTGTTTGACCGGATGTATCGTATAGAGCAGGTACCATCCCCCGGGGCAGATGGTCTAGGGCTGGGACTGTCAATCTGCAAGGGGTTGGTGGAGGCACACGGCGGGCGCATCTGGGTGGAGAGTAAAGTGGGCGAGGGCAGCACGTTCTCATTTAATATTCCGCTATAAAATCAGGCTACGGCCTGTAACTGGCTCGACGGAGACTTCTGCCCGAATTCTGCACTCCGGGAGGTAATGCTACCCGAATGCCGAAAATAAAAGAGTCCGTACTGGTGGTTGATGATGATATTCGCACACTCCGTATGATACATCGTATTATGGAGCTGGAGGGATACCGCGTTCTCACCGCCGAGGATGCTGAAGGTGCCCTTAAAGTGTTCGAGGAGGAGGTACCAAGTTTAGTGTTGCTCGACATCATGATGCCTGGCATGGACGGGGTTACCGCATGTCGCCGCATACGTGAATTCTCACAGGTACCGGTGATTATGGTTACCGCCAAGGACAGTAGCGAAGAAAGAGTTGAGGGGCTGGATGCCGGTGCTGACGACTATGTGACTAAACCATTGTCCGCTGAAGAGCTGGCAGCACGGGTCAGAGCGGTATTGCGCCGTGCCAGGTTCCCGGATAAACCTTCCCAACCTGTTTTCTGTTCCGGAGACCTGGTCATAGACTTTGCCCGGCACCAGGTCAGCGTTGGCGGAGAAGAGGTACACCTGACCGTCACCGAGTATGCATTGTTGTCCTATCTGGCGGGGAACTCCGGTAAGGTGGTCGCCCTCGACCAGCTACTTAAGAAGGTATGGGGTGAGGAGTATGTCGGTGCCACCCATATTCTTCAGGTAAATATCGCACGGCTGAGGCAGAAGCTGAACGACCGTACTCGAAAACCGAAATACATCCACACCAGGCCCGGTATAGGATATATGCTATCGACGTCAGCCTAATCACCTGAAGGTCGATTCTTGGCAGTAGCATATTAACAGCTTGTTTAATTAAAGACTATTTCTATTTGAATCATTTCACGTTTGTTCGGCTGCTTATATCAGACTCTTAAGCTATGAAACAACTGACTACTTACCACAATCATCTTGATAAGAAGCGAAGTTAAATGCTAAGATTGAAGGCAAGCTTAAAAGTTCTGCCCATTATCCTCCTGTCTCCACCTTTTACCCAATTAGAGATAATTTCACATTTACAATTATCTTGCATTTAATGAACTCTCAGCCTATAATTGGCTTTATCCGAGTGTCAGAGTCAGCCTAAATGGCGCGAGGAGGCTGGTATGAAATGGATTTTTACGGTTTTGTTTATGGTCACGTTGCTGGTGCTGCTGGGTTGCACTCCAGCTTCACCAACTCTCTCACAACCTGCACCATCGGCTATTACAACTCCGGTAGTAACGACCTCGATAGCACCATCGACTACATCGGT
>CAZXYV010000121.1:0-2046 GCA_964645025.1 uncultured Dehalococcoidaceae bacterium
GGTGCCGGTCAGCATCTCGGCGACGGCGGCCCCGGTGGGAGGAATAATGGGGAGACCATAGGTCCAGCCCCGCTGGTAGAAAAAGCGGTTCACCTCTTCCAGGCTGCCCTTAAAAATAAGCCGCGGCGGGTTTTCCTGCTCCCGGCGCTTCGGGGACTTTTCCTCGGCGGTCAGCGGTTTAGTCAGCGCCGCTATTACGCTATCGAACACCTTTTTAATAGCGGGTTCGATGTCCTCCATGACGGTGGACTCGGAAACGATGGTCTCTGGCACCGTCCTGATGACCGGCATTCCCTTGCTGGAGGCCGCCGACATGGCGTCGTTGATGAAATGCTCGTAGACGAAGGTGGCGGTGGGTTTGCCGAAATTCTCGATGAAAATAGCGTCGTACACAAGGTACTTAGTGCAAGCCCCTCAGTCGCCGACGGCGGCGATAATCGCATCTACCCCCTTGAGCCAGTCCTCGAACTCCGCTCGCCTTTTCGGCTCCAGCGAAGATACCGAGAAGGTACGCCCTTCGAACTTGCTTATCTGTATTTTCGGGTATTTTTCTCTTAATAGCCGCTCGGTAACATCTATAATCCGGGGCGCGGCCCGCTTGCTATTTTGCAGCAGCCCGATTTTCTTGCCGTCCAGTTTATCCAGCCTCGGGGCGAGACCTTTTAAGGGGACAGGGTCAGCTTCCGCCCAGGGACTGAGCACCTCGTAAAAAGCGCCTGATTTGGTGGGAGTCATAATAATTACCTCCTTACATCAAATAATAAAGTATTGAGTTACTCGCGCAAACCAGGTGGTTGACGTTTCAAATACACCTGGTGCGTGTAGCGATGTTTAAGTATATTGCGACTTATAAAGAAAGAGCCTCAGGAACCCATCTGCCCGACAAATGACTGCATCACGATTTTCCCATTGTGGATATAGAATGTGTCCCCACCGAACGGGACCACCGGAACTGCCGACCAGAGGATATAGGCATATTCGCCTTCAATCTCCTGTCTGCTGACCTTTATGTTAGCCATCGCCTCGGGCGTCATCATTCCCAGCATTGCCGTGAAACCGGCTCGAATGTTTTTGAGCCCCTTAACCGTACCAGTGGGGGTAAAGAGCACCGAATCCTGGGAATAGTCCTTCATGAGACCATCTAAGTTGCGTGAGACGATCGCCTGAAAATGCTGCTTTAGTACTGCTTCAGTCGTTGCCATGTCAACCCTCCTTCTTGTTAATTTTACTCCCTAACGTTGTTCGGCTTTTTCTGTGCGTTTGTTTTATGTAAATAATCGTTGTCTGTCAACAATCAAGCATAAAATCGTTTATCAATTATTCTATCTTTGCGTCTTTAATATTTAGCGTACGTCGGCACGACGCTCTTGTATTTGGCCACCAGCCTGGCCCAGTTTTTCGGCACCTCTATCTTCTGCGTCTGTTTCATGCCGGGGGTAGCGCCGCCGCCGCTAATATGGGCGATGAAAGCGCCCGGCCCGCCGCCGACAATTATCCGGATAAACCTGTAGTCTTTAATTAACGGTACCATCTCCGTATCATTTGCCGGCAGACTATCGAGGGCCACCTTCGTACCGATATTCATACCCGTCCCCGCCACGGCCTTCATCCGCGCCGCCGGGACGAGCTTATGCTCAACGATGTATTTTTTAATCTTTTCCTTGTCGTAGCCCTCGCGTAACAGGTTTTTGGCGTGGGGTGGGGTCAGGACAATGGTATAGCGCATGCCTCGCGGGATGTTGTCCACAATAGAACGCAAAATGCCGTCCGCGTCGGAGCTGTAGGGCCACTGCTGAAAATAGGACTGCGGGAAGGACACGGTTACCGTGCTGTCCTCTTTCTTATAGCCGTACTCCACGTGCAGCGGCTCCCAGGGGCTTTCCTCTTCGTTCTCGGCGATGACCATGGTGTACTTCATAGGGTTACCCATCACGCCCATGTCCTCCACGCCCTTGCGCACGCCGCCGATGTTCTTGATTATCAACCCCATCGCCCGCCCGATAGCGGCGTTGGCGATGTTGCCCGGTGAAAAAGCGCCGGAGCCGC
>CAZXYV010000121.1:2146-5882 GCA_964645025.1 uncultured Dehalococcoidaceae bacterium
GCCCGCCCGATAGCGGCGTTGGCGATGTTGCCCGGTGAAAAAGCGCCGGAGCCGCTGTTGACATTGATTTCATGGCGTATCGGGCCGTTGATAATCCAGAACGGCGACCACGAGCCGGTGCTGAAACCGAAGGTGGTATAGCCCATGAAACCGGGCTCCGACTCCAGCAGGTCAATCGTACCGGCGATGAGGACCGGCATATAGGTGGGCAGGCAGCCGGCCATGACGGCATTGATGGCGATTTTCTCTACCGTGGCCTTGCCGTTGCGGGACTGTAACTTGCCGAGCAGGTGGTCAGGCGCTAGGTCGGTGCCGGTAAGCATAGCGGCGACGGCGGCCTCGGTGGGGGGAATAATGGGGAGGCCGTCCGTCCAGCCTCTCTGGTAGAAAAAGCGGTTCACCTCTTCCAGGCTGCCCTTGAAAATGATTCGCTGCGGTCTTTCCGGCTCTCTGGGTTTCGGGGATTTCTCCTCGGCGGTCAGCGGTTTTACCAGCGCCGCGATAATAGCGTCCATGGCGCCGTCCACGCCAGCCTCGATATCTGACATAATGCTGGACTCGCAAGGGACTTTCGTGGGCACATAGCGCAAGACCGGCATGGCCATACCGCGGGAGGCCGATTCGGCGTCGTTGGCGAAGCCTGTATTAACCAAGGATACCGTAGGCTTCCCCCTCTCCTCGACAGAGACTGCATCGTACACAAGGTACTTGGTGCAGGACCCTCAGTCGCCGTATGACGCGATGACCGCATCCACCCCCTTCAGCCAGGCCTCAAAATCGTCCTTGATATCCTGCGCGATGGACATTTCATTAGGTCTCAGGTTAGCGAACCAGCTGAACTGGATGGTGGGATATCTCTTTTTAAGCCTGTCCGCGACTATTTTCAGGGAAGGTTCCGCGGCGCGTTTGCTGTTACGCAAAAGCCCGATTTTCTTGCCCGCCAGGTCGTTCAGGCGGGGGTTAATCCCTTTCCAGGGGACCAGGTCGGCCTCCGCCCAGGGGCTGAATACTTCATAGACGCCTTCTGTCTTGTTCGGCATGGATAATACTCCTTCGTTTCAAGTATTCCTGTAACTAGCCGCCGCTGACGAGCACCAGCAGCGCGATGCGGTCCCCGCGGTGCAGCGCGAAGTCCGTGCCGTCATAGTATAATTGCCCGTTAACATTAAACTTATAAAGCTCCTGTAAGCGGTCTTCACCGGGGCGGAAGACCGGCCCTTCCAGCGCCGGGACTTTTTCCCTGAGCGCGGCGATGACGGCGGCCATGTTGGCGCCGTCCTTCAGTTCTACCTCTATCTCCCGCAAAGCGGTGATTTCATACGGCAGGCCGTACATGGGTATCACACACTTAAACACAGCCCCGCTCCCCGGTATAATCTGCTGGAATTCTACCACCAGTATTAGTGCTGGTCAACGAGAAATAACCAGCCCCATCAATCAGACTGCTTACTTTCCCTCATTTTTCAGGTATGCGTAAATCCCGGCTACGTTCATCGGGATGACACCGGGCATAGCCAGGTTTTTAACCAGGTTCGGGAACTCTTTGACCATGGTGACGTTCTTCTGCGCCTCTTCCAGCGTCATTCCCTTCTTGATGGCGTCGGCCACGGCGCCAATCCAGGTCTGGATATTTTTTATCATCTGCGGGATATAGCTTTTATCCTGCACCTCACCGTGCCCGCAGACCACTTTATCGAAGTCCAGCGTCTGGAGGTACGTTAAGCTTTTTATCCACTCGTCCGGCAGCGCCTGGCGGAAGAACGGCATCGCGGTGACGACATTGTCCTAGGTAAAGACCACCCTCTCCTCAGGCACGAAGACGCTAACCTGGTAAGGGCTGTGTCCTGGCAGAGCCATGAGCCGGAAAGTATGCTTGCCGAGATAAATCGTCAATCTATCCGTGAGCGTGATGTCCGGCGGTCGGTATTTGAACTCCGGGTCGAGGGGGCTGCCCGGGGCCAGCCGTTCGAGCATCTGCTTGTAGGAACCAATTTCACTCTTTAAAATTTCCTCGCGCGCGCCTTCATGGGCTATCAGGATGCCGCCCATGTAGCAGTTGCCGGAGATATGGTCGCCGTGGGCCTCGCCGTTGATTACGTAGCGTAAAGTGCCATGTTTGGCAATCTCCGCCACCCATTTTTTAGCGGCCGCGGGCACCATGGGCGTATCTATGGCCACGACGCCTCCAGCCGTCACCACGAAGCCGGTATTACAGCCACGGTTGCCGGTCTCGACAAATACATTTTTGGTAATATTCTGCATTATTCTACTCCTTTATTTTCTCCAGGCCAGCCGGTGCTTGGCCCAGTCGATGGTCGCATTACGTTTGGCCTCGGAAGTCGCCTTGCCCGTGACAGGATGGGGGAAATGGAAGGGGAAGATGTACCCGGAGGGATAGCGCGGGTCGTTATCATAGAAAACGTCCGCAGTGAACTTCATGCTGCTGGGCTTCGGTGGCTCCGTGAGCAGCCTGTCGTTAGCCACCAGCCCCATGTGATGTGCAAGCCAGTAGTTGAGGTTCCACTTGATGCCCAGAATCTTCCAGACACCATCTTCTTTGATATAGTCCATTTCATAGATGCTGCTCTCCCAGTTCTCTCTGACTTTATCGCCCATGGGAATCGCCACCCCACCGAAGGCATACCACCGGCCTTTAGCGGTAAGCCCGTCCGGGGCCACGGTGACGATGCCCGATACCTGAATCACCTGGTGCAGGAGCTCATGGGAGAAGCTGTCTCTCATTTTATCGAAGTACCGGTGGAGGCCTGCCTGGCCATTATAGCGCCCTTCCAGCCACTCTAAATAGACATCATCACTGGTGGCAAAGCAGTCGATTATCTCCTGGCCCATCATGTGTTCGACGTAATAGCCGTAGGCTCTTTGGAGTCGTTCAATCGCCTTTATATCGTTTAAATTCCTGACTTCGTCTTCCAATATTTTTATCTGCGCTTTCAGTTTATTTACAGTTTTTACCTGTTTTTCCAGGGTTTTAAGCCTGGCCTCTAATGCTTCTGTGGTCATAGCGGGTCTCCTTATTAATCAAGCTTCGTAGCATATTATCAACGTAATAGCCGATAAATGCAACTATAAGATGTTGTTCTCTATTTGTATAAACAGTGAGAGCTATTCACCCTATCCCCTATCCCCTAACCCCTTCCCATGGGAGGGGAAGGGGAAGAAATAAAAAAGAAGGGGGCGAGGCCCCCTTCTTTAAAACACTTCCCCCTATTAACTCTCCAAAATGTTAAGCACTGCCTAGGCCACCAGCCCCGGTTGACTTAAGGTCTGGAACATCTTGTGATAGACACCCTGTTTCGCCAGGAGCTCCTTGTGAGAACCATGCTCGATGATTCTCCCCTGTTCGATGACGATGATGCGGTCGGCCCGGGTGACTGTGGAAAGCCGGTGGGCGATGGTGATGCAGGTGCGGTCTTTGGTCAGCTTGCGTAAAGCCCGCTGCATGATGCGCTCCGTATTCGTATCCACATTGGAGGTAGCCTCATCGAGTATCAGGATATGCGGGTCGGTCAGTATCGCCCTGGCCAGGCAGATAAGCTGGCGCTGGCCGGCGCTAAGGTTGCCGCCCCGCTGCCCCACCGGCGCATCGTAGCCTTTTTCCAGCCGGCTGATGAAACCGTGCGCGCCGACGGTTTTAGCTACTTCGATAACCTCGTCGCGGGTGGCTTCCTTCTTCCCGTATTTAATATTCTCTTCGATAGTGCCGGAAAAGAGGATG
>CAZXYV010000122.1:0-5871 GCA_964645025.1 uncultured Dehalococcoidaceae bacterium
CTCGATTGCACAATAGTCAGGAATGTGCAGTGGTTAGCCCATGCCCAAAACGTCATCTTGTGAAATTACCTTTTATCTAAATGTATCCCAGTTTCCCTGAAGATTTACATTCTTTATCAGAGGCGATTGTCATTTTATTTTTTATAGTGTTCAATAAAGACTCATATCAATACACTCAAATAATTCCTCAGTAGGGTATTACCGGCAAGTCCACATAAGAGGCATATCCTGACTGATGATATATGGTCTGCTTTGCGATGATACCCCGGGCATCCTCCCCAATGGGATTACCCGTATTCATATTGCGGTCATACTGCGGGAAGTTGCTACTCGAGATTTGAATGCGTATACGGTATCCTTTGCGGAATAACTGGCTAGTATTCCCCAGCGTGATGACGTACTCATATGGCTCCCCGGGAGTAATCAATTCCGGCCTATCGGCAAACTTGAGACCGCTAGCCCGCATAATGCCCTCAGCCAGATTATAGGAACGTCCGTCAGGGTGGACATGACAAATCTTGGCGGTGAAATCAGTATCCCTAGCCGATGTGGCGGCAAAGAGATGAACCTGGAGCGGACCAGTAACTTCCATGTCCTTCTTGAGTTCCGGTGTGGTGTAGCACAGTACGTCACCGCGCTTTTCAATATGATACTGCTCCAGAGGACCTGCCACTATGCCGGGCACCGCCAAGGGCCCGATAATAGGTCCACCTACAGTTGGAACCGGATCAAGCGGTTGATACTCAAAGGTATCCGGTATCTCTGACCCCGGCTCATCCCGGCTCAGCAGGCCATCACCGGCAGCAGTATTGGCCTTCCCCTGGCTGTGCAAGTAGAACCTTTGCCACTGAGTTTGGGGCAACGGCCAGTCATCAGCTTCCTCCCACCGGTTCCTGCCCATCAGGAAATATCTAACCCGGGGTATTTCAATATCCATTCCCCGTAAATACCTGTCAAAGAAGGCGATTTGCATCTGGTTAATCCCGGAGCCTATAGTATCAGCCTGAGCGCCAAAACTCAGGTCACCCAGGGTTGGCTGGAATTGCCAGTCATGCGGCCAGGGACCAGCGACGATATGTTGACTCTTCCGGGCAACCTCCGAACCGCCCCGTTTGCACATACCACTAAAATTCTCAAATTCAACCCACCCGACGCCATCATACCAACCGCACTCGTGAAAGCACGGCACGGTAACTTTTTCGTACAGACGGTGTCTTTCCAGTTCTACCTGTGACATAGGATGCAGACGCCACTGCCATATTTCCTGGATACGCCCAAATTTGGCCAGGGGCACCTCATTAAGTGGCAGGAAATTGTAGAACTCTTGCGGATAGTCCTGTGCCCACTGCAGGTTGCGCCGCATCTCAGTAACATCCTGTCCCTCTCTCTCCAGTTTATCCACCAGATCCTTGAGCACCTGGGGCAACCAGGTTAGAGTTGTAATAAATGAAATGGCACCACCGGTTCGGGGTGGTACAAACATGGTATTGAAGTCCGTGGTCCAGGGGGCAATAGCTTTCAGGTGCGGTGGTCTTTCCATGGCAGCGAACCATTGAAAAGAGCCCATATGCGAAAGCCCTGCCATGCCGACATTACCGTCACACCATGGCTGTCCCGCAATCCATTCCACAGAATCATAGCCATCAAGTCCTTCAACAACATCGTTTCTAGACGGATCCCATTGACCCTCAGACTTCCCTCTGCCTCTGAGGTCAGAATTGATGACAGCGTACCCGGCATAGATGAGGTAATAAATCGTTGATGGCCGAGCGCTTATGAGGTCCTTGAAATAGGAACGCATCAGAATAGCCGAATGCTTAGCGCCATCGTCCGGGAGGTAGATATCAGCACAAACCTTGATGCCGTCTCGCATCTCCATCATTGTATCCCTATCTATGCGTATTTGATTTGTCATCTTGAACCTCTTTGGAGTTCATTCGTCTATTTCGCGATCAAACTGGACATCGTCTCCTTCCTTTTCATGTGCGTCTTGGCGACCATGGCGTAGAAGGGCGGTGGAACATCCAGACCCATCGCCGAGTCAAGGTAGCAGCATATTTACAAGGTTCCTCTCAACCTGGGATCCAGAGCATCTCTTAATCCGTCCCCGACCAGATTAAAAGATAGTACCACCAATGCGATTGCCAAGCCTGGAGCAAAGGAAAGGACAGGATTAGTCAGTAAATATCTATATCCGTCATTAATCATGCTACCCCAGGCCGCTGTTGGAGGCGATATGCCGATACCTATAAAACTAAGAGTGGCTTCCATTAAAATGGCTGTACCCATATTTAAAGTAATCAAGACAAGAAGTGGGGGAAAAGCATTCGGCAATATATGATGTACCATTATCCGTAGGTTACTGGCTCCACTAACCCTTGCTGCAGTTATATATTCACTTTCCTTGAGAGTACGTACCTGGCCATACATTAAGCGACAATATGTCGGTATCATACTGATCCCCAAGGATATCATGACATTGAACAAACCTCCTCCCAGTGCCGCCGCTACGGCGAGCATCAAAGCTATCGGTGGTAAAGCCATCAAAGCATCAATAACTCTCATAATTATTTGGTCGACCCAGCCACCTAAATAACCAGCAAATAGTCCCAGAAAAATGCCAATGACACCAGCTAAAGTAACTGCAACTATTCCTACCATTAGTGAGATTCTGGCTCCGTAAATCAGACGGCTGAGTGTATCTCTACCAAAAGCATCCGTACCTAATAGATATTCGCTGGAAGGTTGTTGTAAATTATTACTTAGATTTTGTTTATATGGATCATGTGGCGCTAAAACGGGGCCAAAAGCAGATATGAAAATGAAAAGAAATGCGATAACCGCGCCAACTACTACTACCCTTCGGCCAAACATTACTCGGATGATTCGGTGAAATCCACTTACTTTTGGTGGAGTATGAACTGTAATCTTCTGGCTAGACGGCTCTTGATTCACCATATTTTTATCTTGATTCACCGTAGTTCTAAATTTACTAATCAAAACGTATTCTAGGATCAAGCCAGCCATACGATATATCGACAATCAAATTTGAAAAAAGAACAACTATCCCGATAACCAGTGTAATTGCTTGAACCGTTATAAAGTCCTTGGCAAATGTGGCGCTAACCAGTAACCTTCCCATCCCGGGAATATTAAATACCGTTTCCACCACTACCGAGCCTGAAACTACAAGCCGAAGCTGTAAGCCAAGAAGTGTCACAATTGGTATTAGTGAATTTTTCAACGCATGGTTTATGACTATTACTCTTTCTGCCAGGCCTTTTGCCCAGGCGGTTTTGATGTAGTCTTGTCTAACTACCTCTAACATACTTGACCTCGTTTGCCGAGCAAGTATTGCTATCGAGGGAATCGCCAGGCAGATAACGGGCATAATGGTCTTTCGTAGACTAAGCCAGAAATTGTCCAACGGGGATACATATCCTTGAATTGGGAGCCATCCTAGCTTTAATCCAAATAGATATATACCTAAGATACCTAACCAGAACATTGGGAGAGAGATACCTGCGTTTGCCAATATGGTAATTACGGAGTCCAGGATACTCCCGCGTCTAACCGCACAGATAATTCCTGCGCCTACACCAATTACTACACTAACAACCAGGGCCAACAAAGATAAATAAATTGTAATCGGTAATCGTTGGGCGATTAAATTTCCTACATTCTCCTGGTATTTCAGCGATTTGCCGAAGTTACCGGTAATAACATTCCCGAGCCAGTGCCCATATTGCACTACCACAGGTTGGTCGAGTAATAATTCATGTCTTAGTGTATCAATTTGCTCCTGGCTGGCTTCAGCACCTAGCATGATGGCCGCAGGATCGCCCGGCATTATATGAACGAGTAAAAAGGATAGAATTGTAACTATCCAGATTACCACCAGGCTCAATATTAATCTGCGGATAATATATGCGCCCAATGCCTTTTAACCTCAAATCAAAAAGATAGATAATTCTATTGCCAGATCCGCTGGATGATATGTCTTCGTTTGCCGAGTTATTAATCTTCCATTATCTAGCTTTTTTTCCTTGTCAATATGTGGATGGCGCAAGCTCAACGCTCTAAATTCGCCCCAATACCGGGAATGGTCAGTTTAACCAGCGTTATCGGCTTCAGGGTAAATAACAGGGCCGTGCTCGCGGGACGGGAGAATAACAGTGCCTTCACCCGGCATAGTGACTTCATGCCTTTGATTTTCGCACCAGCAGTTGATATCAACACAACACCGGCCGTCGCGAACATATTTTTGGGTCACTTTAGCCTTACACCAGGTTACGTCCCCTTCCTGGTTGAATCCACGAATCTCTGCCCTGGATTTCCAGAGAAACCCATCATCACCAATCCAGTTGGTGAAGACCATGTTTCGCCAGGCATTTCTCTGGGCACCGGCGTCGTGAATACGTGGTACTCCCCTATCAGCCAGGGTTTTTATATCAAACATCGATGGACGAATATAGATATTCAATCCGGAATCGTAAACACCTTTGTTCTCTTTGTGTTTTTCGGCGATCAGGCGAAATAGGCGGTCTGATACACATGAAGGCGGATTGCCTTTGCCCACAAACCAGGCGAACTTCTCACTGAGCGTGTACGGCCCACGCACTACAGGCGGTAGTTCCTCTCCTACATTAACATCTTCCCAATATCTGGCTTCCTTTCCACGCGGCGACTCTTTGTCCTGAGCCTGATAAATGCTGTTGATTTCTTCTTTAGAATATTCGGGCATCTCGTCAAGCGGTTTATCTGTTGTCTGCTCTTTTGATTTACGCCCTTCCATGAAAATGACCCAGGACTTGTAGGTGGCCGTAATATCCCCTCCCTGCCGCATCAGGTCACCTTTCTCATATACAATCACAAGTTGCCTGGCGAACCGGCTTGGTTTCAGCTGAACATCCAGAGGATAAACTACTCTGGCAGTATATTCATCTCCTTCATAGACAGGTCTATAATATTCCCAATCAAAACCGGACAAAAATCCCTCTACCCCCGGGGGGAGTCCTTCAGGGTGCTGGGAATAGTTTATGGTCTCCAGGAAGGTGGGAGGTGCAATAAGGCGTCCGTACTTAGTCTTAAGTGCGTAGTCTCTGTCACGAAACAGGGGGTTAATATCTCCTATACCGTCCACGAAATGCTTTATACCGTCACGCGTTACCTGCGTATTGAAATACTCCTGACGGTAATCAGGGTTGGCAGCGCTGAATTCCTTATAAGTGCGTATCTGTCCGATCTTTTCCTTCATTTCTCTGGCGAATTGTTCCAGACTGGTTGTCTTTTCGGTTTCCATTTCTTTGCCTCTAAATACTTATCAGTTATGGGGAGAGACTATAATTCAACCCCGTTAATTTCCCAGGCTATTTATTCAAATACATTCTGCCCCGCCAGGTCTGCAAACTCTTCGTCGGATAGACCTAATATATTGATGGATACATATTCGGTGTGTTCTCCCATTGACGGAGCATGTCTGACCCTGGCTTTTGTTTTCAGCAATTTAAACGGAGGCGTAGGATGTCCGAAAACACCGAGTACTGGATTTTTAATGGGTACAAGAAATTCCCTTTCTTTTAATTGAGGGTCATTATCTAAGATATCTGCCATTGTTTGTGCCACGCCAGCCGGCACACCCGCTTCCTGCATTTTATGCATTACCTCGTAGTCTGTGTGCAGAACTGTCCATTGCGAGATTAAGTTCTCCAGTTCATCTTCGTTTTCCTTACGGGATTTCAGGTTGGTGAACTTGCCACCTTTTGTCCAGTCTGGATCTCCGATGACATTGCAGAAAGCTTGCCATTCATTTTCATTAAAGACCGCTATTGCACACCACCTGTCTTCTCCTTTGCAGGGAAAAACGCCATG
>CAZXYV010000123.1:0-5868 GCA_964645025.1 uncultured Dehalococcoidaceae bacterium
TTCGTCTCGCACGTGGGCGCGGATTTTTACCGGGACTTCGCGTACGTGGGCGGCGTCCTCAGTTTATTCTTTTACGGGCTGTGGGACGGCCGCCACGGGACGAGCGGTTTTGCGCCGAAAAACGCCGTATCGCAGATGATGAAGAACCTGCCCCCGGAGGAGTTCGAGCGCCGGCGCCAGCAGCTTCTTAATCACCCTGATATTAAGTACTGGCCTAATGTGTATCATTTATTGCACTACCCATACAAGAACCCCAACTTTTTTGATATGCTGATGAACCCGCTGGACGGGCCGTTCTGGCAGGACCGGTCCATTTACCCCTATTTCAATAAGATAAAAATACCTGTCTACGTCATCGGTAAATGCGCCCATGAAGCCGGCGGCTACTGGGACGTTTACAACGGCATCGATGTGCCCAAGAAAATCATGGTCAAGCCCAACGGCCCGGAAGAGCGCCCCTGGCGGGAAGACCTGGAGTTGATTATCAGGTGGTACGACCACTGGCTGAAAGGCAAAGATACCGGGGTCATGGATGGACCTCCTATAAAGATTTTTATCCAGGGCGTAAACCAGTGGCGCGAGGCGGAGGAGTGGCCCCTGCCGGGCACCGAATGGCTCAAATGCTATTTACGCCGCTGGGAGGGACTATCGTTCGCGCCCGAGCTTTACCAGCCCGAGCCCGATTGTTTCCTGCAGCAGCCGCTGTATTTATCTAATAAAAGGGACGCGGTGAAATATATCAGCCCTCCTCTGCCGGAAGACGTGGAGGTAATCGGTCCGGCCGCTTTCAGGTTGTTTGCCTCGATTGACCAGGACGATACCAACTGGATAGTTAAATTATCCGATGTAGGGCCTTCCGGCTCGGAGACCAGGCTGGGTAAAGGTTATCTCAAGGCATCGCACCGCGCCCTGGACCCGGAGAAATCCACGGACTATGCCCCCTATCACAAGCACACCAAAGTCGAACCGGTTGTCCCGGGCGAAATCACCGAATACGTCATATCTCTCGGTAAACTGACCAACGTCTTCCGGGCGGGGCACCGCATCAAGCTGGAGATTGAAAGCATGGAATCCCCCCGCGACCCGGAAATGCAGATTCACTATCATCCCCACCTGTGCAGCAGTAAGACCACGCTCCATAAAATCTACCGTAATAAAGAATACCGGTCGCACCTGGTGCTGCCGGTGGTTGCCAAAAAGCAATCGGTAATAGACTATCTGAGCGACGATAACCTGCTGGGGGCGTTATAGAGTGTTCGATTTCCGGCAATGCGACATATCATTATGGAGTGAACGGATATGTATAAAGTAAGATGCAAGCTGGTGAAATTCGAAGGTGACGAGAAGGCATTTCCCTGCCACTTTAACTATAAAATCGGGGAAGAGTTCTACTATGACGGGGTCTATTTTACCGGCCGGATATGCCCGGCGCTGCTCGCTCCTATGATGCCTGTCATCTATGGCGTTCACTTACTGGGGCAGAAGTTCTGCGAGAACATTCCGTACCGCTACCGCGGCATGGATATGCGGGATGCCGCCATGGCTAAATACGACGGGGTGGGGTGGCGACACGTAAAAACGATTCCAGAAGGCATCCAGGAAAAGACTGGGGGCGTATTTCCGGTGGCCTCAAGGACGGAAAAAGCGAAAGGGGCGCATTTTGTCTGCGGTGACACCCGGACCCTGGCGCATTTCTCCTGTGACCCGGTGGACTTAAGCGATAGCGAATACTGCCTGCCCTTTTACCGGAGGAGCATCGCCATACTGGACAAAATAGAGGTGGAGCCCGGCATCAAAACCAGTGACATCTTAAGGAAATTTACCGACTTTGAGAGAGAGGATATCTCCCCACCGCTGACTCCCGTTTTATTGCAGGTGCTGCTGGAGGCGCTGGTTGATATGGAATACATACAGATACGGGATGGCAAGGCCCGCGCCACCGGCAGACAGCCGCCGAGCCGTCCGCAGACAGGATAAAAGAGGGATACTGATAAAAAAGAGACTCCGGGGGATATGATACCCCCGAAGCCTCTTCCATCAAGCTAATAGACTAAAAGCTATTTTATTTGCTTGGCGTATTTTGTCTGGATACTCGTCCAGTTGGCAAGCATTTTATCAACGACCGCAGCATTTATACCCAGCGCAATAGCATCGTTGCGCCATTTGGTAAACGACGGGGCGGCCGTGGTTACCCAGGCCGCTTTCTCGGCAGCCGTGGGGTCGGTGATTTTCTTGCCGGCCGCTAAAGTTGCTTTCTGACCGGCGGCAATGCTATCCATTGAGCCCTGGGCGGATTCTTTTGAGGCATCCTTCCAGGTATCCATCATTATCTTCTGGTCTTTAGAGGACAGGGCATTCCAGGCATCCCAGTTCATCATCATGATAATAAATCCACCGCCGAAGTCCTGGGTGTAGTAGTAATCGGCGAGGTCGTAAAGATGGTAATCACCTACCTGGGAAAAGGTGACGAAGGCCGCATCTATCAGACCTTTCTGCATGTTGTCGTAGGTATTGGGGGGTACCTGTTGCACGGCCGCGCCGCCATTACCGGACACCATCTCCATTTTCCCCCCGCTGCCGCCGACCTTCAGACCTTTAAAGTCGGCTGCGGAGTGTATCGCTGTTTTCTTCGATATCAAATTATAGGGGTCCAGTACAAAAGGAAAGAGTAACTTAAAGTTTTTAAACTCGTTTTGTATTTCGGGATTCTTATCAATGAATTCCCAGGCAGCATCATATGTTACTGAGTAGTCCGCCACGGTTTTCGGATAGAATCCCATCGTGGGCAGGCTGGCGACGCCGGTTAACGGGAAATCCTTGGGGAAGCTCCCTACCGAGGTCATCACGATTTCACATACGCCGGTTTTTACCGCGTCCAGGGCGGCGGTAATGCTTACCAGCGTCGAGCTCGGATAAATTTCTACTTTATAGCGACCGTCCGTCCGCTTTGTAAACTCGGGGCCAAACCATTCGAAGCCTCTGGCTACCGAGGCTCCTTTCGGCTGCGTATAAGAAAGCTTGAGCGTTTTGGGTGTTACTACCGTTGCTTCCTCCTTGGTACAGGCCGGTAGCAACAGTGCCGCTAAGATAAATATAGTCAATGCTAAAAATATCCAATATCTCTTGTGCATCTTACTCCTTCCATATTAAAATGAAGATAAATACCGGTTTCCATGCCTATACATTCACACTGGCCACCTCCTTATGATGAAAAAACAAATCGCCAAAGCCAAAATACTATTTCCGCCTAAACATATAACTTTTTCCCCCTTGTTGTCAACAACTTGCAGGCTCAACATGGCGATAGTATTCGCCAAAAACGAAAATTTTGATTATTTTTTGTTAATTTAATATAATAGTGCCAGCCAGCAGATTTCATTGACCTGCCCCTGTATCTACGGCGGAGCCGTAAGGGAGATGATATGGAACAGCTACCGCTGCCGGAAACTCAATTTAATCCCATAGTAAAATGGATTTGTAACGTCATGATAGCTATCTCGGCGGTAGCGCTGGGTATCATGACATTACTCTCCGTTGCTGATGTCGTCGGGCGTTCTTTTTTTCTTCATCCCATACAAGGCACCATGGAACTGGTGGGCATGCTGCTGGTTATCACCTCCGCCCTGGGGTTTGGCTATTGCCAGCTTACGAAAGGGAATGTCAATATTGATATCTTTACCAAACGTTTCAGCCGGAGAGGGCAAAACGTATTAAAAATTATCTCAAACCTGATGTCAATCGCGGTGTGTATCATCATTGCCTGGCAGGGGATGGCCATGGTGCTCCGGTATAGTTCACAAAAACTCGGTAGCACCAGCGCGACTTTAGGTATTCTCCTGTGGCCTTTCTTGTTGATAATGTCTCTGGGTTTCGTTTGGGTGGGGGTTATATTTCTCTTTGACCTTTATCATGCCTTTGTCGTGGTATTTAAAAAATGAGCCACTTCGAAATAGGTATTATCGGCCTCGCGATTCTCGGTGTGCTTCTGATAATCGGCATGGACGTCGGTTATACCATGTTGCTCTCCGGCGTTATCGGTTTTGCCCTGATAGGCGGCTGGCAGGCCGGTTTTGCCAACGCAGCGATTATAGCCAATGATAGAATGAACGATTACGGTTTTTCCGCGCTGCCTCTCTTCCTGCTTATGGGTGCGTTTGTCTCCGGGAGTGGGCTGGGCGCAGAGGCATATCAAATGGCTCGTGTCTGGTTGGGGCGGTTAAAGGGTGGATTAGCCATTGCCAGCTTAGGCGGCGCTGCTATATTTGGTGCCATGAGTGGCAGCAGTCTGGCCGGTTCTCTGGTCATGGGTAAGGTGGCCTACCCGGAGATGAGAAAGGCGGGGTATAAAAGGCCGCTGGCTGCTGGAACAATATCGGTTGGGGGTACTCTGGACCTTCTCATACCACCCAGCATGGCATTTGTTCTTATCGGGATAATGGCGGGTTTATCTATCGGTAAACTGCTAATGGCCGGGGTAATACCTGGCATTTTGGTCACACTCTTTTACATGACCACCGTTTACATTTGGTGCAAGATTGATCCAGAAGCGGCTCCTACGGTTATAACCCCCTCGACCTGGAAGCAGAGAATGTGGTCTTTAAAGCTAAGCTGGCCGACGGTGCTTTTATTTCTTCTGGTCATGGGTGGTCTTTACGGCGGTTACTTCACTGCGGTAGAGGCCGCGGCTGTCGGCGCCTTCGGGGCAGTACTTATACCTCTGGCGAAAAGACAGTTAACTGGTCAAGTCTTCTGGGATTGCTTAAAGGATACCGCCAAGATGACCGCGATGATTATCGTCCTGGTGGTGGGTGCCTTTGTCTTCAACGGCTTCCTGGCGGTAACCCAAATTCCAACTATTTTCAGTGAATTTTTACTCGGTTTACCTATAGGAAGATGGGGTGTGATGATTGCTATCGTGATATTTTATATTCTATCTGGTACGTTTTTTGACCCCTATTCCATATTAATTCTCACCATTCCTATCTTCTACCCGGCGATGAAAGCGTTGGGTTTCGACTTGATTTGGTGGAGCGTGATTATGGTGAGGCTTATAGAAATAGGGAATATCTCCCCGCCTGCCGGCATCAACCTGTTTGGACTGAAAGGCGTTATCGATGCCCCGATGAGCGATATTTTTAAGGGAGTATACCCGTTTCTGATATCGGACTTTTTCAACCTTATCCTGCTATGCGCTTTCCCTGTACTCAGCACTTTTTTGCCTGACCATATGTTGTAGCGCTTTCTCCGGCTGTAAAGTAATAAACTGGTTCGCAGTTACGGCGTTTTATAGCGGTTAGTCTTCTTCTTTATAGCCGGACCATCTACGGAAAAGGTCGTGCTTGATATCAAAGATGTCCAGCATCTTGCCAACCGTGTGGTCGACGATATCCTGGACTGTCTTTGGTTGATGGTAAAAAGCGGGCATGGGCGGCATAATTATCGCCCCCATCTCGGTTAACCTTTCCATGTTCCTTAAGTGTCCCAGGTGCAGCGGAGTTTCCCGCACCACCAGCACCAGCTTCTTACGCTCCTTGAGGGTAACATCGCCGGCGCGTACCAGAAGATTTTCACTGTAGGAGTTAGCCAGGGCGGACATGGTCTTAATCGTGCAGGGCGCGATTATCATCCCGTCCCGCCGGAAAGACCCGCTGGAAATGGGCGCGTAAATATCCCCGACGTCATAGCAATAGCTGGCCATCTTCCTGATATCGCTTAGGCGCCGCTGCGTCTCGTAGGCGATGGTCTTTTCGCCCGCCTCCGAAATTACCAGGTGGGTTTCCACATCTTTCATGGAGGCGAGCACCTCCAGCAGCCTGATGCCGTATATGGCCCCGGTCGCGCCGGTAATACCGATGATGATGACCATTT
>CAZXYV010000124.1:0-5863 GCA_964645025.1 uncultured Dehalococcoidaceae bacterium
CTATATGCGCATTTTCACACGCATTACCGCCTTGTTCTGGAAATACCGCCGGCTGGCGGCGCTGGCCTATCTCTCCCTCTTCGCCGGGGCCGCTCTTTCGCTGGCGATACCCAAGCTCACCGGCCGGGCCATTGACCTGGCTTTAGGTTCGAGCCAGCTAAACCTGCTCGTCATTACCGCTTTGGGCATCGGCGCGGCGGGCATACTGCGGGGCTTCCTTAACTATGGGCAGACTTACCTGGCCGAGGCACTTTCACAGCGTGTCGCCTACGACCTGCGTAATTTACTCTACGACCGTCTCCAGAAGCTTAGCTATGCCTTCCACGACCGCTCCCAGACCGGCCAGTTGATGTCCCGCGCTACCTCGGATGTGGAGGGGGTGCGCATGTTCGTCGGCTTTGCTTTGCTCCGCGGCGTCTATCTTGTGGTGCTGCTGGTGGCTATCGCCGTCGTGCTTTTCCTGCTCAATTGGAAGCTGGCGCTCATCAGCCTGTGCGTTATCCCGTTCGTCTCGTTCCAGACGGTTTACATCAGCCGGAAGCTCCGCGATATCTACGCGAAAATCCAGCAGGGCCTGGGCGTGCTGGGGACATATATCCAGGAGAGCCTCGTCGGCGCCAAGGTGGTACGCGCCTTCGCCCGCGAGAATTACGAGACCGAAAAATATTCCCGCCAGGCTGAAGAGAACTACGGCCTGGAAGTAAAAACCGTCAAGCTGCTGGCGATAAACAGCCCGGTGATGAGCTTCGCCCTGCTGCTGTCCATGGCCGGTATCCTATGGTACGGCGGCAGGCTGGTCATTACCGGTGTCCTTACCCAAGGGCAGATGGCCGAGTTCCTGCTTTACGTGGTCATGCTCAATATGCCGGTAAGGACGCTGGGCTGGCTGACGATGCTCTATTCGAGGGCGGTGGCCTCCGGGCGCCGCGTCTTCGAAGTTCTGGATGAGGCATCCGCCGTCACCGAGTCCCCCGGGGCTATCGACCTCGATAGTGTCAAAGGTGAGCTTCGCTTTGAGGAAGTCTCTTTTAGCTATGATTCTGAACAGGAAACCCTGAAAGATATCAGCTTCGAAGCCAGGCCGGGTCAGATTATCGCCCTTGTCGGCTCGAGCGGCAGCGGGAAATCGACGGTGGCCAATCTTTTACCGCGTTTCTATGACGTGACGGCTGGCCGTATCACCATCGACGGCACCGACGTACGCGACGTGACGCTATCGTCACTGCGGCGCAACGTGGGTATCGTGCACCAGGACACCTTCCTCTTCTCCGCCTCAATTAGAGAAAACATCAGCTACGGGAAACCGGACGCCAAGCCGGAGGAAATCACGGAGGCGGCTAAGGTCGCCCAGCTTCACGATTTCATCATGAGCCTGCCCGAGGGCTACGATACCTGGGTGGGCGAGAGGGGCATAACGCTCTCCGGCGGCCAGAAACAGCGGTTGGCGATTGCCCGCACCATCCTGCTTGACCCCCGTATCATCATCATGGACGATGTCACCTCCAGCGTGGACATGGAGACCGAGTACCTCCTCCGGCAGGCATTGAGCGCCCTGCTGGCGGGACGGACGACTTTCATCATCGCCCAGAGATTACGCTCGGTGCAGATGGCCGACCTTATTCTGGTGCTGGAAGATGGCAGAATCGTCGAACGGGGCACCCACCGGGAGCTTATCGCGCGGGATGGGTTTTACAGCCGTCTCTACAGTCTCCAGTTCCAGTACCAGGAAGGCTGGCGTCCCGAAGAAATCGAAGCGGCTCCGCCCGAGGCGATACCTGCCGCCCCAGGCGGGAAGGAGCAGCCTGTCTCTCCGGCGGCGGGGCGGGGACGCTCGAAAAGCCGCCTTAGCGACACCGATGAAATTGTCTTCGGTAAGCCGTATGATTCGCGCATCGTGGGGCGCATGGTCGGGTACTTCGCACCTCATAAAACGGCCGTGCTCCTGACTATTATGTCAACTATTTTCTATACCGCGACCATCGTGGCCAGCCCCTACCTGGTCGGCCTGGCTATCAATAAATACATCACCGTGGGCAACCTCGCCGGACTCAACCTGGCCATCCTGTTTTTCCTGGGCAACGCAGTACTTAACCTCGTGGCATACTTCGGTCAGATACGCGCCGAGGCGGCGATAGGCCTGGGCATCTTGCTCCGACTGCGGCGCCAGGTCTTCAGCCATCTCCAGCGCCTCTCCATCAGTTTCTTCGACCATAACGAAGCGGGGCGGGTGATGTCGCGCGCCCAGGACGACGTCGGCGAGATAGGCGATTTCCTTGATTCCGGCGCTTTCTGGGTGGTCGGTGAGGTTATCAGCCTGGTAACCATTATCGTCGTCATGCTGGGTATGAACTCCCGGTTAGCGCTGGTCACGCTATCGGTCACGCCCTTCCTCTTCCTTTTCATCTTCCTCTGGCAGACCAAGGCCCGCCGCTCCTTCATCGTGGCCCGGCAGGCCCTGTCCGCCGTTAACGCTTCTTTACAGGAGAATATTACCGGCATCCGGCTTATCCAGAGCCTGTCCCGGGAGAAAGTGAACACGGAGCACTTCGACCGGGTCAACCTGGAAAATCTCAAGACCAATTTGAAGGCGGCACGGCTCTCCGCCGTGACAATGCCGGTGGTAGAGTCGCTGGTGGCCGTGGCAACGGCGCTGGCCATCATCTTCGGCGGTTTGAGCGTGCTGGATGGCACTATCCTGGTAGGCACCCTAGTGGCTTTTACTCTCTATATCCAGCAGTTTTTCGACCCCATCCGGACGCTGACCTATGAATACACCCAGCTCCAGCGGGCGATGGCTTCCGGGGCACGTATCTTCGAGCTACTGGACGTCAAGCCGGAAATAGCCGCCAGTCCTGATAGCGTCAAACCGGACAGTCTCAAGGGCGAGATTAAGTTCGAAAATGTCACTTTCCGCTATGAAACGGGGCCGGAGGTCATTCACGGCATCAACCTCTCTATAGCCGCCGGAGAAACGATAGCGCTGGTGGGGCCGACCGGCGCTGGCAAGAGCACGCTGGTGAGCCTGATAGCACGTTTTTATGACGCCACCGGCGGAAGAATACTGGTAGACGGCCATGACATACGCGACCTGGAGCCGGTCGCTTACCGGGGTCACCTCGGGCTGGTGCTGCAGGACCCGTTCCTCTTTTCCGGGACGATACGGGATAATATCCGCTACGGGAACGGACGGGCCACCGATGCGGCGATAATCACAGCCGCCCGGACTGTAGGCGCTCATAACTTTATCATGAAGCTGGAAAAAGGCTACGACACCTGGCTCCAGGAGCGCGGCCAAAACCTGAGTATGGGGCAGCGCCAGCTCATCAGTTTCGCGCGGGCGCTCATCGCCAATCCGGCTATCCTGCTACTGGACGAGGCTACCGCCAATATGGACTCCTACAGCGAACAGGTGCTCCAGGAAGCGCTCCAGCACCTGCTGCAAGGCAGGACGGCCATCGTCATCGCCCACCGGCTCTCGACGGTACGCAACGTCGACCGCATTGTGGTTCTGGACGGAGGGCGGATTAGCGAGGAAGGCCGCCACGACGACCTGATGGCCCGCGGCGGACTCTATACCCGCCTTTATGAAATGACCTATGCGGGTTATATGATGAATGAATCCTAAATACTAAGCACTAAATCCTAAACAATAGGAGGCTATGATGAGTGCAAAAAAGCTGGACTACTCTATACTTGATAAGTTTCACTTCGAGAGAAAGCCCGTCGGCGTTAAATTTTCGCTCACGAAACCGGAGGGAATCGAGCCGACAGATAAAAGCCTGGCCCTCTGCGAGCTGTTTAAAGAAGCGCAAAATAACCAGCCGTTCTACGTGACGCAGGCAAACATCCAGTGCGGCCAGCAGGTGCTGGGTATGAGCGATTACCCGCCCGTCATGTACAGCGGCCAGCTCGGGCCGATGTTCGCCATGTTTAAAAATGCCGGCGCCAACCGCCGAATCTATGACTACGTCCCGCATCTACCCAGAGATTCCGCCAAATATATCACCCATGCTTCGCTAGACCGGATGACGTTCGAGCCGGATCTTTTGGTTTTCACCGCCAGCCCCAACCAGGCGGAGATTATCCTCCGGGCCAGCAGCTATACCGACGGTAAGATGTGGCACGCCAGGGGAACAACCTGCCTGGCCTGCGCCTGGATATATGCCCATCCGTACCTCAGCGGCGAAATGAACTACACCGTCAGCGGCCTGGGGTTCAGTATGAAAGCCCGGGGCGTCCTGCCGGATGGCCTGATAATCATCACCTTCCCCTTCGATGCCATCCCCGCTCTGATAGACAATCTCCAGGAAATGGAGTGGGACCCTTACTGGTTCCACCTCGGGAGAGACGGGTTCTATGCCGAGGTTAAGAAAAGAAGTGGCGAGCTGTTTAGCAAGCTCTCAGGCTAGATTATTGTATGGCATACAGTTTGCCGTCGAGAGAGCCGATATAGATTACCCCATCAGCCAGAGCTGGCGATGAAGTAATATCGTCTCCGGTAGCGAAATCCCAGAGCTTAGCACCGGTAACTCTATCCACGGCATAGAGCCGACTGTCCTGGCTGCCGACATATACCGTTTTATCCGTAACCGCCGGCGAGGAAGAGACAATATCCTTCGTAACAAAAGACCAGACCGGTTTATGAGTATTGACGTCCAGGGATACCAGGTTACTCCCCAAACCCAGGTATAATTTGTCTTCAAACATAGCCGGAGAAGAGGTCTGCTTGACCCCCCGCCCCAGCGAATATGTCCAGAGGAATCCGGAAGCTGCCGGGGGTTTGGGTGCTACGCCGTAAATGTAAAAAATTTTCCAGTAAATCATTAAATTGTTTTCTAAAGGCCAGTTTCGGGCCTGAATATCCACAGCGTAGAGATAATTCGTATTGGTAAAATAGGCTACGTTATTATTCACTACCGCGGAGGAGATAGAGGTCGAGTTCGTTTGAAACTGAAGGCGCGATTTTCCGTTCCTGGCATTTAAGGTATATAATATACCATCACCCGCGCCGACCACCACAATACCGTTGGCGATAACAGGTGATGCAGTCACCTGGGTATCTGCCTCGTACCTCCAGAGCTTTTTCCCCGTCAAGGCATCCAAGGCATAAACGCAATAATCATCGGAGCCGAAATATATAATGCCGTCAGCTACCGCCGGTGATGACCTGATACCGTATTTCGTCCAGAAAGACCATAGCTTGGCACCGGTGCGGGCATCCAGCGCGTAGAGACTACCGTCGTTGGAACCGACGTAGACCACACCACCCACCACCACGGGTGACGATTCCACCCAGCTTCCGGTTTTGAACGCCCAGAGCTTCTCACCGGTAGCCGCGTTAAGGGCATAGATGTTACCGTCTCTGGAGCCCACGTAAACCGTACCACCCACTACCGTCGGAGAAGAATAGATGCCGCCTCCGGTAGCGAACGTCCATTTAAGGTCGCCGCGGGGCAGGACACCACCCGGATTGATGCTGCCGGTACGGTTCATATCGCGGCGGAACATCGCCCAATCGCCGCTGGTCGGTGCGGATTTCAGGTTAGTTGATAACCCCTGTATCACATCTGTGAACTGGTATAACGCGAGAACAACGAGCAGCAGCAGAACGACGCTGAGCGAGGTAAACATGATTATCCGGCGACGTTTTTTATTAGAATGTCTAACGCGGTCCAGCTCTTCGCGTGTAAAAACCATAGGTTACTCAGCATTCATCTTAAACTTTGTACGCTCGTATGTCAATAAAATGAACCGGTCAGGATTTACTGAGCTCGGCTACATCCAGATTATGCTCCCAGGGACTCCGGGAAACGTGCATGACGACAAAGGTGCTCGTCCGGGAAATTTCCGGTATTTTGGCGAT
>CAZXYV010000125.1:0-5843 GCA_964645025.1 uncultured Dehalococcoidaceae bacterium
CCCGTTAAGCTTATCTTTTTTATTAACGTTCTGGATAAAGGTCTGGAGGTCGGTAACAGGTTTAGCAACCGCGGTGGATTCCTTTTTACTCTTAACCATACGGGGAGTATTATAACATACGAGAGCTAAAAAGCCAAGCGTTTGACGCGCCTCGCCATAGCCGATTAAAATAGCTCAGCGACCGGTAAGGAGATTAATATGAAACATATCTGGGCGCCGTGGCGTATCCAATATATCCGCGGTGAAAAGCCGGCGGGGTGCATTCTCTGTACCAAGCCCGCCGAGGGTGAAGATAAAGATAAGGAGAATTACATCCTATTCCGGGGTGTGAAAAACTTTATTATCATGAACAGCTATCCCTATAACCCCGGTCACCTGCTGGTAGCGCCCTACCGGCACGCCGGGAACCTGGAGGAGCTTACCGCCGCGGAGCGTAACGAGCATTTCGAGCTGGTGAGCCGGAGTATCCAGGTACTGAAAGAAGTCCTTAAGCCGGGCGGCTTTAACATCGGCGCCAACATGGGGAAGGTGGCCGGGGCCGGTATCGAGGGCCACTTTCACAGCCATATCGTGCCGCGCTGGACCGGTGATAACAACTTCATTCCCGTCCTGGCTGAAGTCAGGGTAGTGCCCCAGGCGCTGGCCGAAACTTACGATACACTGCGGGGGAAATTTTAAAGCGGTGGCGAAAATCCTATGGTGCGGACAATCCTTCGATATAGCCGCGGCTCATCAGGGTGGAAATCTCGTTGACAACTTCATCCCAGGCCAGCCCGGTTTGGCTTTCTATTTCTTCAATCGTCGCCGAACCGTGGACGTACAGATAATGTAGAAGCCTGAAGTCTTGGGTATCGGCGGATTTATCAATATTGGCTCTTGTCTCCATCTCCCGGAGTCTGGCCCTTGCTTCAGAGGTTAAAGTATAGCGGTCCATCTTACTCTCTCTTCTCAATTTAGTACCCGGGTTGGATATACAGTTTAGGCCGTGGTGGGAAGTTTGTCAATACAGATGCAGATTAGTTACCTTGCAAATATACACTCCTGATAATATACTTCTATCGGTGCGAGTCTATCAGGGGATGGGGGAAAATATTTGACCCCCAGGAAAGGCGGATAAAACGCGATGCTCAAAGGCTATAACGGGAAGCTCCTTCGACTGGATTTAACTAAAGGAGAGATAAGCTATCAAGATATTGATGAGACGATAGCGAGGAAATACATCGGCGGCGTCGGCCTGGCGGCCAGGATGCTCTGGGATGAGACCACCCCCGCCACCGACCCGCTGTCCCCCGAAAATGAGCTGATTTTCATGACGGGTCCGCTGACCGCCAGCGTCCTGCCGAAGAGCAGCCGCTATATCGTCGCCGGGATTTCTCCCCTGACCGGTATCTGGGGCCAGGCGCATTCGGGCGGGTATTTTGCCGAAGAGCTCCGGCACGCCGGCATCGATGGCATCGTGATTAAGGGCCAGGCGAAAAAACCCGTCTATCTCTGGATACACAATCAAAAGGCGGAACTCCGTGATGCCGCGCCTATCTGGGGCAAAGACACTTATGAAGTGGATGATATCCTCAAACGGGAGACCGATAGTAAGGCCAGCATTGCCAGCATCGGTTTAGCCGGCGAGAGGCTGGTGCGCATCGCCGGGATAATGAACGACGGCCGGCAGGGCCGGGCTGCGGCCAGGTGCGGTCTGGGGGCGGTGATGGGCGCTAAAAAGCTGAAAGCGATAGCCATCAGGGGGACGCTCCCCATCAGTTTTTATGATGAAGAGAAGCTCAAAGAAAGCGCCCGGTCAATCCAGGCGTTGTGCCAGCCCAAGAAAATCGAGGAGCGGCTGGCTCACGATATCGGGGTGTTTAAAAACTTCTTTGTCTATGGTCGCGTGCCGGTAAAAAACTGGTCGGAGGGGTCTTTCGATGCCGGGCTGGTCTATACCGAGACCATGCGCCAGGCCAAACCCCTGCACTGCGCCCGCTGTCCGGTGAGCTGCCTTGAATCTTACCAGATTAGCAATGGTGAAAGGCACATGGTCTGGGAAGCCTGGGGCCCCCTGGGTACCAACTGCTTTATCGCCAATCCTGGAGCCATCCAGCAGGCCTACAGCCTCTGTAACCGGTATGGCCTGGACTGTATCTCCGTTGGCGCGGTTATTTCCTTCGCCATGGAATGTTATGCTAAAGGACTGATATCCAAGGATGATACTGACGGGATGGAGCTGACTTGGGGTAACGCCCGGTCCGTGGTGGAATTGGTAAGGAGAATCGGTGAGCGGGAAGGGACTTTCGGACGGCTATTGGGTGAAGGTGTGAAGCGGGCCGCCGAACACATCGGGGGCAATGCGATGGAATATGCCATGCACGTGAAAGGCCTGGAGTTCCCCGCCCATGACCCGCGGGCTTTAGCCAGCCATGCCCTGGGCTATGCCACCGGCAGCACCGGCGCGGCGCATATGGAGCCTACCGGCGCCGACGCTATTGAGAATTGGATGGAGTTGGCCAACCCGCGGACATCGCCGGAGCTGGGGTTTCCCGTCGCTTTAGGCCGCTTCGATACCGAGGGAAAAGGACGGCTGGTGGCCAGGACACAGGACTTCAGTTGTATGCTGGACTCTATTACCGTTTGCATGTTCCTCAGCATCGCGCAGTGGGTGCAACCTTCCCAATATCTGCCGCTGCTCAATAGCGCCACCGGCTGGGACATGACGCTGGACGAGTTCCTGTTGACCGGCGAACGCATCCATAACCTGAAGCGCATGTTCAGCGTTAAGCGCGGCATCAGCCGAAAAGATGATATTCTGCCGGCCAGGATTCTCACGCACCGGCTGACCACCGGCGGGACGGGGGGAAACCTCTTCCACCTCGGGGCGATGTTAAACGAGTATTACACTTTCCGGGGGTGGAGCGAAGAAGGCATACCCACCCGGGCAACGCTTATCCGATTGGGACTGGAAGAGTGCCTGTAAGACTGACAATCCGGCCGTGACTCCAGCCTCAAAAGCAAGGAGTTTATGAAGCTGAAGTGAGCTGGAAACTCAAGTTTGTGTTTGACTGTACGCGGTTATCATTGGCGTAAATATGACACTGTTTCACCCGTGGCATGATTATTTTTTTACCACGACACACGGAGACCTGGAAATAACTGTTTCGTTCAATTCCAGGCCTAACCCCGGAAGGTACGGTATAGAATACTGTCCATTTTTTGGCTGGTAATCTTGAACACAGATTTCCCTATTTCCTGTTTTTATGTTATTAACGTGATGCTCATGAATCTGGAAATTGGGAATAACCGCCTCCAATTGAAGAGCGGCGGCGGTAGAGATAGGACTACCACAGACATGTATCTGGACGGTAATATCATAAACGTGGGCGTAGTCACAAACCTTTTTACCTTCAGTAAGACCGCCAACCAAACACAGGTCTGGTTGAATCATATCCAGGACTTGTTTTTCGAAGTACTGGCGGTAGCCCCAGCGAGTATAGAGACGTTCCCCGGCAGCCATAGGAATATTGACGTTCCGGGTTACCTTCTCCTGTAAATCAACATTCAAATAATGAACTCCTTCCTCAAAAAACATACAGTTGAACTCCTCGAGAACGCGCCCGATTTGAATGGCGCTGGTAGCGCTGGGAGCAGAATGTAATTCGATGAGTATATCGACATCATCACCGATCGCTGTTCTGATAGCCTTGACTCTTTCATAAACCATTTTGATGGTTTTGTTTTTCAGGATTTTATTCAGGTTTTGTGTCCTTTGAGCCTGCTCGTCAAAGGTGGTGGGGTCGACCTTTACCGCATCATACCCTTGCGCCACAGCGATTCTGGCGACTTCAGCATACGCTTCCGGTTCGGTTAATTTAAAGAATTTATCCTCATCCCAGCCGAATTGAATCTGGCTGGCATAGGTACGGAGTTTATCATTAGTCTTTCCGCCCATTAGTTGGTAAATGGGCTGCCCCAACGCCTTACCCCTGATATCCCAGCAGGCGATATCGATTGCGCTCATGCCTCCGAATACTACGGGGCCTCCACCCTGCGCCCAGAACGTGTTGCGAAACATGGTGTCCCAAAGACTTTCTGTTTTCAGCGGATCGGCACCGATCAGGTAGCTTTCAGCCAGGTTTTTTACGTAGGCGGCGCCACCGGAATGGCCGGTGCCGTAGGCTAGCCCTACTTCTCCTAGTCCGCAAATACCTTCATCTGTATTCACGCGAATAATTACCGGATGATGCCAGGGTAAGGATGGACAATTGACATCCCAGATTTCGACACTGATAACTTTCATGTATCGTTACAACCTTCGCCCCGGAAAGGGGGCAAGTGTACTTGGCCTGCTTAAGGCGATATTTCCTCAGGAATACTTATTTCTTGGCAGGCATTGGTATCCCCTGGGCTCTCAAGGCCTTTTGCAGGGCTTTATAGTCGACTTTTCTCGGTTCGACTTTAGCCTTCACCGCTAAAGCCGCCGCCGTACCGGCCGCCTGTCCCGTCGCGACGCAGTGGGGGATAAGATTGGCCATGTTATTGGCAAACGCGTCCGATGAGAAACTCCGGCCGGCGGTAAGCAGCCCGTCGATTTCTTTGGGTACCAGGGCGCGGTAAGGGAAACACGCCGCGGCTGGTGCTTCACCCGGTGGTCCCATGCGCCGGAACATGACCACGGTGTCATCATGGACCTTGGGGGACATCAAATCATCCCGGGTGATAGTGTACTCACCGATAAGCCGCCGGCTGCCGCGCGTACCGAGCTGTGAAGCGGTATCCATGATAAAACTGTTCTCATAGCCGGGAAGGTTTTTCTTGACGAATTTATACCAGATGCGCATCGCCTTCCTCATATTGACCTCCACCCAGGTGAGGTCTTCAACGTTGGTGGGGCTCCGTCCCTTTATCCAGTTGTTAACCCAGACGACATCGGGGCGCGAGGTCGCCTGGGGTACCAGGTGGTACGGGTTCATAATACCCGGATTCAAAGTCGCTTTAAACTCGTCACTCCAGATAGCGGACATCTTCTCTATTAGTTCCTTATGTTTCTCCGGCTGTTCCATCCGGAACGTGGTGAACTTCATGATGTCAACATTGCCTAACCGGAAGACCAGCGCCAGCTGGGAACTCCGGAGCTTGGGGTCATTGGATTCGTCAAAAGCCGCACCGGCGGACTGGAAAAGGTCGCCGTCGCCGGTACTATCGATGATTACTTTACCCAGTATCGCCTGATAACCGGACTTGCTCTCGAAGGTGATACCCTTAACTTTATTCTTAGCGACGATAGCACGGCAGGCCCAGGAATGAAGCAGCAGTTTCACCCCCGCCTCTTCCACCAGGTCATTACATACACACTTAAGCATTTCCTGGTCAAAAAAGGCTGAGAACCTTATTTGATCTCCTCTCATCCCGAAAGTGCGTAGCGCCCAGTATTTAACTAATTCAGGGTCTTTGGAGCCTACCTCTTTTTTACTCGGGTGCAGACAACCGTCCAGGGCATCGCACCTGTCCACCCACTCCTGGCAAATTCCCACCATTTGCCAGGGCTCAACGCCGGCGAATACCTGCGGTACCATCAGTACCTGGCCGCCGGTCGCCATGCCGCCCAGGTGTCCGTACCTTTCCACCAGGATGGTTTTAGCGCCGCTCCGGGCGGCTGATATAGCGGCCCCGATGCCACCCGGACCGCCGCCCACCACCACTACATCCGCCTCATGGAATACCTTGACATCCCTCGCCGCTTCATGAATTGTTTTTCCCGCCGTTGCACGTTGTGCCATAGTTAGCGCCTCCTCCTATATTTTATATACTTATTTATCGATTGAGTAATGTTTTATGTAGTTCACAACCTTATCCTT
>CAZXYV010000126.1:0-4341 GCA_964645025.1 uncultured Dehalococcoidaceae bacterium
CTCCGGAAAACGCGGCAAAAGAGATAGCCATCTTTTTCACCAAGAAAGAGATTTTTGGGTAGATTGGTTTTAGCCTACTGAATGCGAAGAACCGTCGCGGCTTCACGCCAGAATTCGTCGAGTTGATAGAATTCGCGCTCTTCAGCGCTGAAGATATGCACGATAACATCGCCGTAATCTAGCAGCAGCCAGCCGGAGTCGAAGCTACCCTCATGGTGAAGCGGCAGGACACCTTCCTTTTTCAGGCTCTTTTCGATTTCTTCATAGACGGCGCGGAGTTGCCGCTGGCTTTCGCCGGCGCAGATAACGAAATAGTCGGCAAACCCGCACAGACCATGGACATCCAGCAAGACGATGTTGCTGGCCTGTTTATCGCTGGCCAAATCGACGGCCCGGCGGGCTATTTCTATTCCTTCCAGCCTTCAAATCTCCGGTAGCGTATTTATTAGGATTATACCATATACCGGCGGGACAACGGGAAGTTTATTTAACTGGTAGAAGTGATATACTGAATAGAAGCTCAGCCTTTATCCATAATTTAATTTGGAGGAACGTCTATGATGGTTAAGTCGGTAGAAATTAAAGACGGCATCTGCTATATGTGCAGCAATTCCTGCCCGACTAAAATCCAGGTCCGGGACGGTAAAGCCGTAAAGATTGATATCGCCGACCCGCGGGTAGCCCGCTGCCCGCGCTGGAAAGCGCAGCTCGACTTTATCTATCATCCCGACCGCCTCCGGTACCCCGTCAAACGCACCGGCGCCCGCGGCAAAGGCACCTGGCAGCATATCTCCTGGGACGAGGCGCTGGATTCCATCGCCGGCAGCCTGCAATCGGCCAAGGATAAATACGGGGCGGAATCAGTCGTTTTCTGGATAGCCTACACCAAGGAGCCCCGCCCCTATTTCCACCGGCTGGCCCACGCCTTCGGCTCGCCCAATTACTGCACCGAGAGCAGCAATTGTTTTTCCGGCACCTGGATAGCCGCCAACCTGACCTACGGCCCGGAGTATTCCGGGATGGCCGGCTCCAGCGCTTCCATAGAACCGGAAACAAAATGCAAGCTGGTCTGGGGTTCCAGCGTCATGTCAGCCCCCCGGGCCTGGCAGGAGAATGTCGAGGCTATTAAGAGGGGCATCAAATTTATCGTGGTAGACCCCCGCCGCACCACCCTCGCCTCCAGAGCGGATATCCATTTACAGCTTCGTCCCGGGACCGACGGCGCCCTGGCGCTGGGCATGATGAACGTCATTATCAATCAGGACCTCCACGATAAAGATTTTACCGGTAAATGGACGACAGGTTTCGGAGGTTTGCAAAAACTGGTGCAGGAATATACCCCGGAGCGCGTGGCGGAAATAACGCGGGTGCCCGCCGCTAAAATCAGGGAGGCGGCCATCCTCTACGCCACCAGTAAACCGGCCAAGCTCCACCTGAGCGGCAACAGCACCACCCATCATACCAACGGCGTGCAGAACCACCGGGCGGTAATCCTGCTGCCGGCGCTGACCGGCAACTTCGATATTAACGGCGGCAACAGGTTCAGCACCCGTATCACGGGCAAGACCAACGACATCACCCTGCATGAAAGAATCTCGAAAATGCCGCCGGGCGTGGGCTCCCGGCGCTTTCCGATATGGACAGAACGCTACCGCGAGATGCAGTCCAACGCTATCGTCGACCAGATTGAAAGCGGTGAGCCCTACTCTATCAAGGCCCTCTTCTCGGCGGGACTGGATATCCAGTTTTTCGCCAACTCCCGCCGGATGGAAGCAGCCCTCAAAAAGCTAGATTTCATCGCCGTAACCGAATATTTTCATACCCCCGGCACGCAGCTGGCGGATATCGTGCTGCCCATCGCGTCATGGCTGGAGAGGCCGATACTCCTGACCGACTACATGGGCCGGGCCAAGTTGATTGAGCCAGCTATCAGTCCAGTGGGCGAAAGCCGCACGGAATGGGACATCTACGCGGCACTGGCGCAAAGACTGGGATTCGGCGAGCTGTTCTGGAACGGCGATTTTTCCAGATGTGCCAACTATATCTTGGAACCGCTTAAAATCACCCTTACCGACCTCAAGCGCTATCCTGAAGGTATTAAACTCCCCGCCGTCAACAGACCGGAGAAATACTATGAGAAAGAGGGCTTCCCCACGCCCTCCGGCAAGGTGGAAATTGCCTGCGCCACGCTGGCCGACCACGGCCTCGAACCCCTCCCGGTATATCAAGAGCCCCCGGAAAGTCCCTTGAGCCGGCCGGACCTGGCGGCATCTTACCCGCTGGTGATGACTTCCGGCGCGCGGGTGATGGCCTATACCCATTCGCAGTACCGCAATGTCCCGCGCTTGCGCAAGCTGATGCCAGAGCCTCTGGTGGATATCCACCCCGCCGATGCCCATCCCCGCGGGATAACTACGGGCGACGCCGTGACCATCAGCACACCGAGAGGCAGCATCAGGATGAAAGCCAGGGTCACCGGCACTATATTGCCCGGCGTTGTCTCCCTACCCCACCACTGGCCCGGGGAAGCCAACGTCAACACCCTGGTCGATGATGAAAACCTGGACCCGATTTCCGGTTTTATCCCCTGTAAATCACAGCTCTGCCAGGTTAGTAAAGGCTAAGGCATAAATTCACCGGCCGGTTATCTCCTGCGCGCAGATGGCCGCCCCCAGCGCCGCCACGATTTGCGGTTCCGTCGGGACTTTAATTTTAACCTTCAACTTATCTTCCAGCGCCTTTACCACGCCGGTATTTTTCGCCACCCCACCCGCCAGCATGACCGCCTTTTCCACCCGCAAGCCCTGGGCCATGGCTGAAATCCGGCTGGCGATGGCCTGGTGCAGGCCGTTAAGGATATCCTCTCTGGCATAGCCCTCCGCAATCAGGGAGACGACCTCCGACTCGGCGAAGACTGTGCACATGCTGCTGATGACTACCGCTTTCCGGTGTTTTAAAGAGACCGGCCCGAGCTGGTCGAGCTCTATCTCCAGGGCGCGGGCCATCACCTCCAGGAAACGGCCGGTGCCGGCGGCGCATTTGTCGTTCATCGCGAAATCGATGACCCTGCCTTCAGAATCAAGGCTGATGACCTTGCTGTCCTGCCCGCCGATATCGATGACCATTCCCGCCTCCGGGCACAGGTAATGCGTCCCGCGCGCGTCGCAGGTAATCTCGGTCACGGTTTTTCCAGCCAGCGGCACCTTTGCCCGGCCATAGCCAGTGGCTACGACCGCCGCCAGGTCGTCCTGCCGAAGCCCGGCTCTTTCCAGGGCCTGCGCCAGGACACGCCCGGCCACCGCCGTAACATCCGGGCCGGCGGGTATGACCGCATACCCGGCGATGTCCCCATCTTTAAGAACCACCGCCTTGGCTGTGAGCGAACCGATATCCACGCCGGCGGTAATCATCGCCGCGCCTCCAGCATCTCCAGGAAGGCTTCCAGACGCAGCCTCGTCTGTTCTTTAGAATAGTTGCGGCTGTCAGTGCCGTCGCCATCGAGTATCAACATGGGTATATCCCTCTTTCGCATCAGGTCCCGGATTACGTATTCCCCGCCGCAGCTCTGGCGACAGCCCCAGTGGGAAAAATGGATGACGCCATCGACTTTATACTCCTCAGCCAGCTTTAAAGCCAGCCCTGACCGGCGTTCCAGCGGCCCGCCGTTGGGGATGGACAGTACCTTCGCCGCCAGGCTCTCGAAAGGATTTTCGGGGTCGAGAGTCTCCCAGTAAACGTGGTTAGCCTCGTTGAAACACACGGACGCCCCGTTCGCCTCCAGGTAGCTGATTATCTCATTGGGATAGTACGGACGGATATAGTGGAGCCAGAGCAGCCGGAACCGCTCTTTTTGTACTGCCCCCTCTCCATTCTCTACTTTATTCTGGAGTTCCTCGTACATTGCCTTAAAAAACTCGACTCCCGCCGCGCTGCCCGCGCCGAAAAACTGCATGTCCAGCAGGTAGCTGGTGGCATCTTCCGCCGACAGAGGACAGGGCGAGACTTTCCGCAGCTCGTTAATCTTAAGCAGGTATTCCCGCGCCGCGTTGGAAAGCCGCAGCGCCTCGGCCAGCTTATCCTGGTCAAACGGCTTCCCCTGCTTCGCGGCGATAGTAATCGCCAGTTCCTTTAGCTGGCCGGCCAGGTATTGCCGCGAACGTGCCGTGTCATGATAAGGTACATCGAGGAGATGATGCTCGCAGCCATAGCGTTCGCTGACATTATTAAACGCCTTGACGGCGCCGTCGCACAGATAAGAGGCAGAGACGACGATATCCGGCGGCGGTAGCAGGCCTTCCATGTCCAGCCCTACGGCGCAGCGGTAGAAAGAGCAGATATCCG
>CAZXYV010000126.1:4441-5770 GCA_964645025.1 uncultured Dehalococcoidaceae bacterium
AGCAGGCCTTCCATGTCCAGCCCTACGGCGCAGCGGTAGAAAGAGCAGATATCCGGGGAGTAGCCGCCGCACTCGGCGCAGCTGATGGCCTGCCGGCTTAATCCGAGGAGGGCCGCGGTGGCCGCAATCGTCTCCGGGCGGCACGGCGTGACACCCAACCCATAGAGCAGCTCGAAAGGAAAGAAGGCGTTGCCCCATACCACCAGGCCTTGCCTCTTCAGGGCAGCTTTTATCTGCCGGGAGGTAAAGTCCAGCCAGATTCCCTCGGCGCGCTTACCACGGCGTGCGTAGATGCGTTTGCCCAGGCTGGCCATGAGCTCATAGGCCAGGGGATGCCGTAAAAATTCCGTGGTCACCCCGGGGCCGGTCAAGGCCGTTTTAAGCTGCCCTAACATTTTGCCTCAACATCTCGATAAAAGCCTCGATACGCGTCCTGACCCTCCCCAGCGTCCCCGGCGTGTAATCGCCCTCCAGCAAGAGGGTCGAAATCCCCCTACCGATGAGCCGTTCCTTGAGCAGCGGCACATCGAAAAGAAAAGGGTCGCAGAACTTCAGCGTGTAAAATATCACACCGTCAACCCGAAACTCATCTATCATCCGGAAGACATGGTCGAACCGTTTCGGCGCATCCTTCATACGCGGACACGGCGTGCGGCCGAGATAGTAACGGCTCAAGTCAGTTAAGGGGTCGTTGGCGCGTTCGACCGTATCCCAGAACAGCCGCGTCCCGGTGCACAGGTCATCGCCCACCACTTTAGCCCCACACTGCTCGATAAGCTCGAGTATCTGCGGGTTATCCATGACGCTGCCGGTAATCAAAATCCGGGGGCCTTCACGGTAATCGGCCAGATTATCCCCGAGTTCGTCCAGGAGCCGCTCTAGAAGGCCGTTAAATGCGTCCAACGGCAGCACCGTGCTCGCCCTGACGACCGTCCGGACTCCGGCCGCGGATAGCGGCATACCTTTATCCCGGTTCGTCTGATAAAGTGCGCGGAGCAACGAACGACTCACATTCAAGGAGGTAATCGCATCGGCCAGCGCGGTATCCGTAATCTTCACCTTAAAATGAGTTTCTATTTCCGCGATTAGCTTTTGCAGGCACTCGCGGTAATAGGCCACAGCTTCGGCGCTGTTGATACGGGGCAGGTCCAGCAGGTGAATAAAATCGCCGCCGAGGTTATAGCGCCAGACATCATACAGGCGCCGCATGGGGTCGCAGGAGTTGACCACGACCAGCCCGCCCAGGAATTTATAGCTTCCCTCCAGCGCTTCACCCAGACAGGCGCGGACATAAGGGCAGAAATTGCGGTCGATATAGCTATCCGCCCG
>CAZXYV010000127.1:0-5768 GCA_964645025.1 uncultured Dehalococcoidaceae bacterium
TGAGGAACATAGGCTATAACATGTAGGAATGTTGCAGTGACGAGGGGTCACAGTGACTCTTTTAATTGTCTCTTTTAGTTTGTGGTTAACAGTTGATAGTAGTAAAATCAGCACGTGAAAAGGAAATAGTTGGTGAGGTTGTTCGCTATGCTTTCGGTAGCAGGCTTCGAGCTTTATCGAGGTACAGTTTTCGATTTATAATTAGTTGATTTTCGGGAACCCCCAACCCTGGAGGAGCGGTTATGGAATTTAAAAAACCGGAAATCCGTGAAGATAGATGGGTACGCACCATGTGTGGCCGGTGTTACGCCATGTGCAGCATACGTGTCCACGTCATCAACGGCGTGGCCGTGAAAATAGAGGGCGAACCGGATAGCTGCCACGGCGCCTCGGGTGGCTTATGCGGCAAGGGAGTGGCCGGCCTGCAGGTCCTTTACGACCCTAACCGGTTAAATGTGCCGCTGAAAAGGACCAACCCCGAGAAGGGACTCCACGTCGACCCGAAGTGGCAGGAGATTTCGTGGGAGGAAGCCTATGCCGAGATAGTACCCCGATTGAAGAAAATACTGGACGATAATCCTAACAAGCTGTTTTTCCAGTGGACGACCTCACGGGGGGACCAGTATCGGGCTTTCGGATTTATGCAGTTCGTTTATGCCCTTTGCGGGAGGATGCCGGATGTCATGGGCGCTGGTGGGGGAGGACTCCACTGCGGGAAGGCGGCCCATTCGGCGGCCGGTGTGCTGTATTCGTCATGGTCAATCGTACCCGATTTCCAGCACTGTAACTACGCGGTCTTCTTCGGTAGCGGCAAAGGGGTTGGCTCGGGACATTCGGCCATGTATGCCGCCGCACTGGCCGCTGAGGCCCGCACCAGGGGTATGAAGACCGTCTCCTTCGACCCGATGTGCAACTTCTCCGGAGGTAAGGCGACGGAGTGGGTGCCGGTTATTCCGGGTACTGACGGCATCCTGGCGCTGGCCATGTGTAACATCGTCGTTAACGAGCTGGGGAAATACGACGAGCCCTATCTCAAGACCAAGACCAATGCCCCATACCTGATTGGGCCCGATTTGAAATACGTCCGGGAAAACGGGCCGGCACGCGGCCGGCGGTTTGGCCCTTCGGGCGCGTGGGACGGCCTCCCACACCCGGGGCTCTACGTCGGTGACGATGATACCAATAAACCGTTGGTATGGGATTCGGTTGATGACCAGGCCAAGGTCTATGATGACCCTGGTATCAAGGACTACGCTCTGGAAGGAAGTTACGAGTATAAAGGCATCAAATGCCAGCCGGTCTTCCAGCGTGTACGGGAACACCTCAAGCAGTATACGCCTGAGAAAGCAGCCGGGGTAAGCAGCGTTCCCGCCGAAAAATTACGCCGGATTACCGCCGAATTCGTCGCTGCCGCCAGCATCGGCAGCACCATTACCATTGACGGTTGCAGGCTACCCCTCAGGCCGGCCTCGGCCATTATTTTCCGCGGGGGACAGGGACACGAGAACGGCTTCCACGCCTGCTTTGCCGTATGCCTGCTCAACCAGTTGGTAGGCTCGGCCGACGTCCCGGGTGGCACGCTGGGCTGGCCGGCGAGAAGCTCGGGTTACCCGGCAACGGGCGAGCTGCGCTGGACTCCCTACAAGGGCACCGATGGATTTCTGGAGACAGACCGTTTCGGGCCGATGGCGGGGTTGATACCGTCTCACGGGCCGTGGCCCACGGAAATGCCGGAGAATAAACACGGGTTGAACCCCAACACAATCACCACGGTAGGTCATATCGGCACCAACATCAATTACCAGAGCGACCGCCATGAAATCTGGGAGAAAATGGGGACCGAAGAGCGCCTGGAGATGATGATATCCTGGGGTTGTAACGCCATATTAAGCGTGGCCAATCACGAAACGGTAGCCGATGCTCTCAAGGAAATTCCCTACACTGTCGTTTACGACATCTTCAACAACGAGATGACGGAGGGCTTTGCCGATATCGTGCTGCCCGGAGTTTCTTATCTGGAGGACTGCGATGGCTCCGGTCTGGCAGGACAGAACTTCAATCACGCTTTTGGCACCGCCGACTGGTGTTATCACATCGTCCAGCCTGTGGTGGCTCTTAAGGAAGAAAGAAAATGTTTCCAGGAGGTCATCTATAATATCGTTTGCAGGCTGGGCTATAAGGAGAAGTTTTTCAACGCGCTCAACGAGTCGCTCCATCTGGATGGGTCCCAGGCCTATAAGCCCGTCGACGATTTTTCTGCGGAAGGGCTGGTCGACCGGGTGGCCCGCAAATTGTTCGGGAAGGAGCATGATTGGGAATGGTTCAAGGAGCATGGTTTCCTCCGGTGGCCCAAGAAGGTAGAGGATGCCTACTGGAGATACTCGGTAGATGCCCGGGTGCCTATTTACCTTGAGTACCTGGTGGAACTCGGGGAAAAAATAAAGATAATCAACGGCGAAACTGGCCTCAACATCAAGTTGGACCAGTATACGCCGCTGATTTCCTGGAAGCCTGCTTCGGTCCACCTTATCGATGCCCCGGAATATGACCTGTATTGCTTTTCCTACCGGGATATTTTACACACCGGCTCCTCCACCATGGAGCAGCCCTGGCTTGACGAGGCCAGCCGCATGAACCCTTATACGTACAACATCACCATTAACACGCACACGGCAGAGGCGAAGGGTTTGCGCGAAGGCGATATCATCGAGGTGGAGTCCTTCGGTGGCCGCAAGCTGGAGGGACGCCTCAAGCTGATGGAAGGGCAGCACCCGCAGGTGCTGGGCATCGCCGCGTGCAGCGGCCACTGGGCGAAAGGACAGCCAATCGCTAAAGGCAAGGGGACTAATTTCGACATTTTACTGGAGCTGGACCAGGAGCACCTGGACCCCATCTGTACCACCATCGAAACGTGTGCCAGGATAAAAGTGCGTAAGATAGGGAAGAGCCAGGATGTCTAGGTGGGGAATGGTCATAGACCTGCGCAAATGTATTGGCTGCTATAGCTGCATGATAGCGTGCAAGCAGGAGCACTTCCTGCCGCCGGGGATGTTCTGGAGTCGGGTGGTGATAGGTGAGACCGGGAGCTATCCCACGGTGAGCAAGCAGATGTACCCGGTAAGCTGCAATCACTGCAAAGAAGCCGCCTGTGTCAAAGCCTGTCCGACGCGGGCAACGACCCGGCGGGAAGACGGCATCGTCATTATTGACGCCGATAAGTGCGTAGGCTGCCGTTATTGCCTGATTGTCTGTCCCTACCAGCAGCGGACCTTCTACGCCGACGGGAAGAAAGAGTACTTTCCGGGGCAGGGCCTCACCGAGTACGAGGTCATCGGTAAAGAGTTATATCCCCTTCAAACGGGGACGGTAGTGAAGTGTAATTTTTGTGTCGACAGGATTGACGCGGGTATCGATAAGGGATTAAAACCCGGCTTGGACCGCGAGGCAACCCCTGCCTGCGTTATTACCTGCCCAACCAAGGCGAGGTACTTTGGCGACCTTGACGACCCGAATAGTGAAGTTGCCATACTGACAAAAGAGAGAAGAGGTTTCCAGCTTCATCCTGAATACGGTACCGACCCTTCAGTCTACTACATCACCTGACCGGGGGCTATATCATGGAATTATATGACTGGATGGTGAAATACACGCCCCAGAAGGAATGGATAGAGCGACGGGGCGTCCTTCTCTGGCTGGCTTTCTTCTTTATCGAGCTGGGCGCCGGGATGTTCTTCGTTGCCTCGTTTTTCCGCAGTCTGGTGGTGATGCTTATCGGCTGGTTTATCTGCGCGATGCTGGGGGGCGGCCTTCATCTTATCTTCCTGGGGAAACCTTTGAGGTTCTGGCGAATCGTGTTTTCATCGGGGTGGCAGACCTCCTGGATTTCCCGCGGCTTAATCTTTGTTGTTCTTTTCCTCATCTCAGGCCTGGTTCATATAATCCTAACCCAATGGGCGAATCCCCTGACGGCTTTGGTGGTAATCGCCGACATCTTCGCCTTCTGCGCCATAATTTACGGCGGGTTCGCCATGAACTACGTTAACGGCATTCCGCTGTGGAACACGGCACTGCTGCCGGTACTTTATATCATCAGCGGGTTGTGGGGAGGCGCCGAGTTAACCCTGGGTATCGCCCTGGCCGGGAGCGATATCGGGGTGGGAGCCGCCTTAGAAGAGTGGATCCGCATCCTGCTGATTGGGTTCCTTCTCCTCATCCCCGTGTTTTTAGTGAGTGTCAGGTACACGTCGTTGACCGGGCGGGCCTCGGTAAAGTACATGGTACTTGGAAAATGGGCACCCCTGTTTTGGATACTGGTGGTGATCATGGGGATGGTCGTACCGCTGATAGCGGTAATCACGAGCTTTCTGCTTGGTCTGGAGGCCACACCAGAGGCTTTGCTCTACGCGGCCATCTTTTCCGGGCTCCTGGGCGACCTCGCCACGCGCTATTTGATATTAAGGTGCGGCCTGTACAATCCGCTTATCGCATCCTCGGCCGGGGCGGGCATACCTGTCGGTGGTTAGGTTCAAATCACCCTTTTTTGACTGGTGTACGGGCTGCAATTGAGGAGCTTCACAACCCCAAGTTGGGAATATCGCCAATGTTATTGACACCCGAGCAACCAAGGACTAATATTACTATAAATTACGGGTTGTGATGGAGTTTTATTTTAAATAAATATGTAGTTTGGTTTAACGGCGCGACGAAATATTAAAAGTGGGTGGCAAGGCAAAAATATGGCCTTGAACTGCTTACTGTCAATAGATAGTCCGATAAGAAAGCTTCTATCTCCTTGAGCATTACCCGGTAATACTGGTAGAATAATGAATAATATGTGTAACATCTTTGATATAAAAAAAGGTGCATCGCGACAGGTCATATTTGATGTTGTTACTCAAGAGAATACGTCGCTTGGGTTCAAGCCGTTAGCCCCGAATTTATCTAGCCTCGAATGTGTAAGCGCTAATATCGAGGTCATAGAAGGTGACGGGTGAGATAGCCGCGGCCAGTTTAAACTTTTTTGAGTTGAAGCGAATTTAAAATCTAATAATGGAGGATTCAACAATGCGAAGGGGTACGAGGTTAAAAGCCACATATTTAATTCTAATGCTGTTTGTTATTGCCTCGATGTTTGTTCTCGCCTGTTCGCAAGCAGCACCTTCTACGACAACAGCACCTACCACCAGTGCACCTACCACGTCGGCGCCGACTACTTCCAAGCCGGCCACGACTACAGCACCGACGACGTCAGCCGCGCCCACCGGCGAAAAGTATGGTGGCACCCTTAAAGTAGGTCTGACCGCCGGCCTGGTTGGTAGCCTCGGCTATATGCCGGAAATGGGTAATGCCGCGGGCGTCTCCCTGCAAGCTATCATTGAGAGGCTTATGTTACAAAAATGGGATGGGAGCATGCAGGGCGAGCTGGCGACTTCCTGGAAAGTCGCGGATGATGGTAAATCGATTACCATTAACCTTAGAAAGGGAGTCAAGTTCCATGACGGCTCCGACTTCAACGCCGACGTTTGCAAGTGGAACCTCGACCTGCAAATAGCGGCGAAAAAGTCCGATGTGAAAACCTGGACATCGATAGACATCATCGATCCCTACACCATTCGCATCAACATTACAGGATATACCAATACACTTTACAGCGGCCTTAGCAAACTAACCATTACCGGGATGGCATCCAAGGACGCTTTCGATAAAAAAGGTATCGATTGGGTCAGGGCTAACCCCATCGGCACGGGCCCGTTCGTTTTCGTGGAATA
>CAZXYV010000128.1:0-5617 GCA_964645025.1 uncultured Dehalococcoidaceae bacterium
GAAAAAACTGGCCGATGCCCAGGCTAAAAGCCCGGAAATTAAGGCTCCCTTTGATGGTTTTGTCACCAAGATTAACGTCAGCGGCGGCGATGAAGTGCTGAACGGTACGGTGGCGGTAACCGTGGCCGACCCCAATAAATTTGAGGCGGATATCCTCGTCAGTGAGATGGATATTATGAAGGTGAGTCTCGGGGGAGATGCTACTATCAGCTTAAATGCGATTACGGGCTTAAAACTACCGGCCAAAATCACCCGTATTGCTCCTACGGCTACCATCTCGCAGAACGTGGTGAACTATGCCGTCAAGGTCGAAGTGGATGCGCAGGCGGTCTCCAGGTTACAGCAGGCCAGTTCCACGCCAGCGGCAACGGCCAATGCCACCGGGCAACTCTCGGAGGCGCTGCAACAGGCGGTCCAATCCGGTAGAATCACCCAGGCCCAGGCGGAGGCCTTGGCGCAGCAGGGTTCGGCAGCGGGAGGCTTTACACCCCGGGCCGGCGCGGCTTCAGGGGCGGGGACGCAATCATCCGGTTCTTCCAGCAGCCGGGCCACGAGCCAGCTAGCCTCCACGATAACGCAGAATTTCCAGCTCAAGCAGGGCCTGACCGGAACCGTGGAACTGATAGTTGCGCAAAAGAGCAGCGTGCTGCTCGTGCCCAATACCGCCATTACTAAAGCGGGCAATCAGAGTTCAGTCCAGGTAGTTTCGGGTAATAACACTACCGAAAAGCGCAGCGTGCAGACCGGTCTCAGCGACTGGCAGAACACCGAGATTACCAGCGGGCTCACCGAAGGTGAAAAGATAATCGTGCCGAAGGGTACCACCACGACATCGACGACGTCAACATCGCAGCAAAGACCACAAGCGATACCATTCTTAGGCAGGTAATAGCAATATGCAAATGATTAAGCTTGAGGGTTTAACCAAGGTATATCCCATGGGTAAAAGGGAGTTGACCGTGCTTAAAGGTATTAACCTTGAGGTCGAGAAGGGCGAGCTGGTAGCCGTCATGGGCCCCTCCGGGTCGGGTAAGACGACGTTGCTTAACCTCCTTGGCTGCCTGGATAAGCCGACATCGGGTAAATACTTTTTTGAAGATAAAGAAGTCAGCAACTTAAATGGTAGCGAGTTGGCCCGCATCAGGGGTCAAAAAATCGGCTTTATTTTCCAGACTTTCAATCTGCTATCCCGGCTCACGGCGCTGGCCAATGTGGAACTCGGCATGACCTATGCCGGCGGCGTTGACCGCCAGCGTGCCCGGGAGGCGCTGACCAGCGTCGGCCTCTCGGAACGGATGTTCCACCGCCCCGTCGAGCTTTCCGGGGGTGAGCAACAGAGGGTAGCCATCGCCCGCGCTATTGTTAAAAATCCCCCGGTGTTCCTGGCCGATGAGCCTACCGGACAGCTGGACAGCCACTCCGGGGAAGAAATAATTTCCATACTATCGTCCCTGAGCACCGAGCGGGGCATTACTGTATTGGTGGTAACCCATGATGCCAGCGTCGCCCACTTCTGCCAGCGTATCATTCACATTAAGGACGGCGAGATTGTGGCGGAGGAAAAAGTATGAAAAAGTGGTTAAACGTTTTATCAACTGTCTGGCTTGGCATCAGCACTCACAAGCTGCGCAGTTTCCTCACCATGCTCGGCATCGTCATCGGCGTCGCCGCGGTGATTACCCTGATGTCCATCGGCAAAGGGACTACCGCCAGTATCGTAGCCAACATCCAGCGTATGGGGGCCAACCTTATCACCATCAGCCCCGGGGCAGTTACCCAGGGTGGTGTCAGGAGTGCCGGCGGCGCCACCAGGACGTTGACTTTAGAAGATGCCCAGGCGATATCGGAGCAGGTCTCCAATATCGCGGCGTTATCGCCCATTTCTTCGAGCAACCTCCAGCTGGTCGTGGGCAGTAAGAATACCAACTCCCAGGTCAGCGGCGTGATGCCCCAGTATTTTAAGTTAACCAATCTTAATATAGCCAGTGGTGCTTCCTTCACGGACCAGGACTATACGGATGGCGCCAGGTATGCCGTGATCGGCTCCAATGTCGCCACGACCCTTTTCTCCGGTACTGACCCTATAGGACAGGAGATGCGGATGGGCATGATTATTGCGCGCGTTGTCGGCGTGCTGGAGAGCAAGGGGGCCGGGTTTGGTTCCCCTGACGATGCTGCCTATATCCCGCTGACTGCCATGCAGCAGACGGTAGGCGTACAACGCACTGCCCAGGGGGGCCGCATCGTATCATCCATAAGCCTGACGGTCAGCGATTCGTCCAAGTCACCGCAAGTCGTCGATGATATCACCAGCCTGCTCCGCACCCGCCACAATCTGGCGGCATCCGCCGATAACGATTTCCGTATCCAGTCCATGGAAGAGATAGCCGCCACCCTTACCCAGACGATGGGCTCAATGACACTGCTGCTGGGGGCTATCGCGGCCATATCCCTGCTGGTGGGCGGCATCGGCGTGATGAACATCATGCTGGTCTCGGTGCTGGAGAGGACCAGGGAAATCGGCATCCGCAAGGCGCTGGGCGCCCGGGAACGGGATATCTGGAGTCAATTCCTCATCGAGGCAGCCTTGCTGTGCTTCGCCGGCGGCATTCTCGGCGTTGTAATCGGCTGGGGAATCTCCACGATACTTAATAAGCTGGCGATAATGACAACCCTGGTCACACCCGATATCGTGGTCATGGCGGTTTCGGTATCAGTAGGCATCGGGCTGTTCTTCGGCTTTTACCCCGCCTGGAACGCCTCCCGCCTCAATCCCATCGAAGCCTTAAGGTCAGAGTAAGGTTCGGTTACCCTCCAACCATAATACCTCTGACCGTGATGCCTTTGGCCGCCTTTTCCAGGTGGTCCGGCGCTATTTTTTATGGTGGTCTGTTTCCATGGTATGGTGCGTGCGCAGAGGTATCTCTTTGATAAAGAGGTTGACGATGAAAGCGAGCACCATGATGACGAAGGCATACAGAAATACATGCGAGATGGCAGAATCGAGAGACTGGCGCAGAGCCTGTAATACGTCATTAAAGAGAGTTACCCCCTGCTGTCCCATCTGTCCGAAAATCCCCTGAAGCTGGCTCTGGGCTGCCGGATTGACCAGCGCCTGGGGGTTGTTTACCAGGGCATCGAGCTGTTGCGGGGGAACGATAGCCTTTATTTCCGGGGGAATCCTCATCGCCAGCTCCGCGGCAAAACGGTTGTTCATCACCGAACCGAATATCGCCAGGCCTACCGTGCCGCCGAGGGAGCGCATAAAAGCGGTGGCTGAAGTGGCCGCGCCCAGGAAGTTATAAGGTACCGCGTTCTGCACGGCGATGATATAAAGTGGCATGTTAATACCCATACCGAAGCCCGTAATAATAATATCCCTCACCGCACTCCCGTACGAAGTAGCCACGGTCATGCGGGAAAGCAGGAAAAAACCGACAACCAGTATCGCTACGCCGATGGCGCCCTGGATGCGGTAATGGCCACCGGTACGCGAGAGGAACTGGCCGGAAATAAAACTGCCGAAGACCGTGCCCAGCATCATCGGCGTCAGGAAGCTGCCGCTGGTGGTAGCCGTAGCCCCCAGGACACCCTGGAAGAAGAGCGGGACAAAGATAATGCTGCCGAACATGCCGAACGCCATCAGGAAATTCATGATTTGCGAGATGGCTACGATACGGTTCTTGAAGAGCGATAGTGGTACGATGGGTTCCTGGCTCCGCCTTTCTATCAAGATGAAAAAGAATAACGCTACCGCGGTGAAGGCAAACATGCCGATGATTTGCGGCGAGTCCCAGGCAAACTCCACGCCGCCCCATGACAGAGCCAGTAAAAACGGCACCACGAACAGTATCAGCAGGGACGCGCCGGGGTAATCGATGCGGTGCTTTAATTTATCAGGCCGAAAGTTGGGAAAGAAAAAGACGAAGAGGAAGATCACCGCCAGCCCCAGGGGCACATTAATGAAAAAGACCCAGTGCCAGGACAGCGAATCCGTGATAAAACCCCCCAGCGTAGGGCCGATGATGGATGAAAGCCCGAATACCGAGCTCATCAGCCCCTGGTACTTGCCGCGTACCGCCGGAGGGAACAGGTCGCCGATGACGGTAAAGGCATTGGCCATCATCACGCCGGCGCCGATACCCTGAATGCCCCGGTAGATGATAATCTGGACGATAGTCTGGCTGAAACCGCACAACACCGAGCCCAGCAAAAAGATGGCGATACCACTGATATAGAAAATCTTGCGCCCGTAGATATCCGTCAGCTTACCGACAATCGGCACCGTGACCGCCGAGGTAATCATATAGGCCGTGGTCACCCAGGTATATTGACCGAAGCCGCCCAGGTCACTGATGATGCGGGGCATGGCCGTGCCGACGACCGTCTGGTCGAGTGAACCCAGAAACATGGCCAGCATAACGCCGACCAGCGTAACAACCACCTGTTTCCTGGGTAAAGAGCGCAGGCCGATAGGTTGCGATTGTATATCTTGAACCATAGATATTTTCAGGAGAATTAGTTAACTTTATAAATAGTATAAATAATAAATAATTATACCATATTCAGGGAATTTGCTGTAATAAAAACAGTGAGACCAGGTATTAACGCTCTCTCCAGGGAAGAGCGCTATCGGTAGTCAAGGTTTTCTGGTATAATACGTCTCGAATCCAATCAATATTGAGCATTGCGCTCACCAACTGGACATAACAGTCGGTATTTTTTGTCAAGCAGTATGATGTCCAATCACTGTAAGGGAGAAGATTGTTGCTGTGGCGAGAGATGATGACGGTAAACGCGCCAGAGACGCTATAAGACGGGACTGGACCAAGGGTAGCACCTCCGGCAACCTCTGGGGGCTGGCCTGGCCGGTAATCGTCAGCAGCACCGTCATGATGCTGGGGCCCATCATTGACACGGTCTGGATCGGCAAGCTGGGGTCGGTGTCGATGGCCGGTGTCGGCGTTTCTACAATTATTGTCATGCTGGTCAACTCGCTGATTATGGGGCTCTTCACCGGATTAAGGGCCCTGGTGGCCCGCTTCGTGGGAGGCGGCGAGACAAGGCAAGCCAATCATGCCGCCCAGCAGGGTTTGGTTATCGGTGCGGTGCTTTCTCTGGTGGTTGCGGTCATCGGTTACTTCCTGGCGGAGTCGATACTTCAGTTATGGAAATTGCAACCTGATGTGGTGGCAGCCGGCGGCGCTTACATGCGCATCTCCCTGGTGGGCATTTTCACCATGTCTTTCGGGATGATGGCGCAGAACACGATGCAGGCATCCGGGGATACGCGGACGCCTATGGTAATCAGCATCGGCGCCAGGCTTTTTCATATCGGTCTTTGCCCCTTCCTCATCTTCGGCTTATGGATATTCCCCGAGATGGGTGTGAGAGGCGCCGCTCTGGCTTCAGTCATTTCCCAGGGTGCCGGCGGAGCCATCAGCCTGTGGGTGCTCTTCCAGGGACAGACACGCCTGCACCTGACTTTGAAAAACTTCAGCCTGGACTGGGATATCATCTGGCGCATGGTAAAAATCGGCATTCCCGCTTCACTTAACGGACTTCATATGAATCTCGGTAATGTTGTCTTCATGTGGATCATTTCTCCTTTCGGTAC
>CAZXYV010000129.1:0-5600 GCA_964645025.1 uncultured Dehalococcoidaceae bacterium
GCGGCGCCAGCGCCTCCCAGACGAACGCGGCCAACCTTAAGGCCATGATGGCGGCGGCTAAAGAGTACGGCATGTATTAAATAAAAAGGCGCCTTATGAATACTACACTTAAAGGAGGATATGGATAATGGCTAAAACGAAGTACGGGCACCTTGTGAAGCAGCTTCCTTTCACTAAGGACGGGGCCGGCGGTTACCGGCAGGGCACCGAGCTCAACGGCGACTTTTTAGGGTTGGATGTGCATATAAAATACGGTACGTACTGGTCGGCCGGCAAAGTAGGGGAAGCGCCTTACGGCATCCATAAACATGATTTCAACCAGGTCTTGCTCTGGCTGGGGGCCGATTGCGTTGACCTGAGCGAGTTAGGGGCGGAAGTTGAAATCAGCCTCGGAGATAAAGAGGAAAGGGACCGGCACGTTTTTACTTCCTCGTCCGCCGTCTATATTCCCAAAGCGTTCTCGCATTTCCCGGCTACTATTAACATTATGGACAAACGCTTTATCTATATGGAACTTTCTCAATCATCTGAATGCAAAACTAAGGTCGTAGCTCCCGTCAAAGATGCCGCTGAACCCCCTTTGGCTACATGGTTTTCCAGGAACAGCAAACGCATCGAACGCCTGACGTTCCATCGTAAGAGCGCCTGGCATTACGGGCCCCTGAACCGAGATGATTCCGGTGGTTCTATTGCCGAAATTCACTGTAAGGATTTTCAATACGGCATGATGTGGGAAAGTATTAAAAAGGCGCCTTACCGCTTTGGCCCGGTGCCGGATAAACCGCACGTCCATCAACATGATGAGCTTCTCTTTTTCATCGGTGCGGACACCAACGATTTAAGCCAGCTGGGCGCGGAATGCGAGATGTACATGGGTAAAGAAGGCGAAAGACACGTTATCACCGAGCCGACCGTCGTCGTCCAGCCGAAAGGGTTTCCGCATTGCCCGCTGGTGGTGACGAAGATGGAAAAGCCTTTCATCTTTTCCGTCGTTTACCCCTACGGTAACGTCTCAATTAGACCTAAATGATATAGGGCTGAAAGTCAGAAAAAGGAGAACCGGAAAATGGCGCCAACGAAATACGGGCACTTCATTAAAAAACTCAAGTTTGAAAAGGGTAAAGGCGGGCCGAAAGGTTCTGTCAGCGCCGATTATAAAACCAGAATGACAGGCAAAGACCTGGACGGGATGAAACTGACATTCAGCTGGGGCTATATGAGCCAGGCCGGTGTTTGGGGGCCCCCTCAGGCACACACCAATCCCGCCGGCGAGATACTGCTTTTCACGGGGCTTGACTATGAACATCCGGGTGAACTGGGGGCAGAGATAGAGGAAGGCATGGGACCGGAAAACGAAAAACATGTTTTCAACAATCCCGCTATAATCTCTCCGCCACCTGGTTTTCCTCATGGCCCAACGGTAATACGGAGGGTAGCTAAACCCTTTGCTTATCTGGGGCTTTATCTTGATGTGGAGTTAAACATTAAAATGTACCAGAGGGCGAAGTCGCCCCCGGCAGCGGCAAAGAAATACGGGCACCTGGCTAAGAAGATGGAATTTCGTGACCTTACGCAGCGTCCCATGGGCGGCAATGCTGACTATATGGCAGCGTGGAACGGTAAGAATATGGAAGGATTCAAGCTGAATTTTACCTTCGCCTTCCATAAAGATACCGGCGAGTGGCATGGCGGCAAAGACCCTCATGTCCATCCCAATGATGAGGCCCTCCTTTTCGTCGGGTGTGACCCGAAACGCCCAGACTACCTGGGGGCGGAAATCGAGATAGCCATGGGCAAAGAACAGGAAATACACGTTTTTGATTATCCCGTTGTAATCGTCGCTCCCGCGGGGTTCGTGCATTGCCCGCTTATCACGCGTAAAGTAGAAAAGCCTTATATTTTCAGCGCCATCTGCCTTAACACCGAGCATCAGACCACCTGGCTGGGAACGGGCAAGTTCCCCTGGGAGAAGTGAAGGTAAATACCCTGTTTTTAGATAGGTATAATATTAAATGATAGTCAAAGGAGGCAACTGAGAATGGAGAAAACAAAATACGGCAAGTACTTCATCGAATACGACCCCACGCTGTTTCCCAAGGAGCGCCGCCCGGTCATGGTGCGCATGCAGGAAAGCGTCATGAAGGGGAGCCATTTCTACCTGATTCACTGGGTCATGCCCAATTTCGCCGCTCCCCTCGGCACTTATAAGTACGCGGGACATCCCCCGCACATCCATAAAGACGCTGAGCTCCTTATCCATATCGGCACGAACCCGGAAGACCCGATGGACCTCGGGGCAGAGGTAGAGATGTATATGGGCCCGGAGCTGGAAAGGCACGTTTTCAGCCGGACCTGCTGTATCTATATCCCGCCGAATTTCATCCATGCCCCCTGGCGGCCGATTAAGACGACCCGCCCTTGGATATTTATCGAGATTAATCAGGGCCCATCCCATACCGAGAAGTCCTACCGGCAGTTATTGCCCGCCGAAACCAGGGAAAGAATAGATTGGTCGAGGTGGCCGGACGAAGGCTATGCCAAGCCGGCCTGAAATCTCACGGATGTGCTATTGAAGGTCGATGGAGGTTAACGTGGTTTATAAAATTAATACGAAAAAGTGTCTCAAGTGCGGTCTCTGCGCGACGGAGTGCCCGGAAAAAGCAATCGTGGTAGATGAAAAAATTCCGGAAAAAGATGGCCTGGTTTTATATAGAACGAGAATCGATGCCGCCAAATGCACCGATTGCGGCACCTGCGTCTCCTTCGAATGGTGGTGTCCGGCCAAGGCTATCGCCAGGGCGTGAAATATACACTATAAGATGGAATGATTGAAAATGAAATACAGTAAATACTTTCTAAATGAGCTTACGCCAGAGGAGAGAGCCAAAGGCTACGGCAAGATGCCGTCGATGGTCACCTTCACCGATAATGATATCATCGAAGGCAGCCACTACTTCTCTGCCATGGTGATGGGGCCCAGGGCGATAGGCCGGGGGCACGGCCCTCACACGCATAAAGACCCGGAAATCCTCGTAGCGCTGGGGACCAACCCGGAAAACCCGAAAGAGCTGGGGGCGGAGATTGAGCTGTGCATGGGGCCGGAGATGGAAAAACACATCATTACCACCTCGACGCTGGTCTATATCCCGGCCAATTTCATCCACTGTCCCTTTCGCGTTACCCGGGTGGACCGGCCGTTCCTCTTTATCCAGTCCCAGTACGCGCCCAAGCTGACCGAGACCTCGTTGAAAAAGCTGGTCGCCCAGGCGGAGAGGGACAAGATGATATTCATCGATACGGACGGCACGCAAAAGGAGTAATTATATATCTTCGGGGCCGGGCTAAATATACCCGCCCGAAATATAGTCGCTCAGATACCGGACTTCGGTCCGGGACTCCTCGAGCTTTATCCCCAGCAGGTCGCGCATGGATATCATACCCGCAACTTTCTTCCCGTCCACGATGGGGAGGTGCCTGATTCTGGCCTGCTTCATGGCAGCTATCGCGTAGTCCAGTTCGTCTTCAGGCTTACCGATGACCACTTTCCGGGACATCACATCCTGCACCTTGATTTTCTTACTATCTTTAAGGTTGCATTTCCTTACGATGTCTCTTTCCGTAATTATCCCTACCAGCTCGTTCGCTTCGTTGCAGACCGGCACTGACCCCCGGTCGTGTTCCACCAGCTTCTGGATAACCGCCGCAATGCTTTCATGCGGCTTCACGGTGACGGCTTTCCGGTATTTCAGGTCTTTGGTGTTTAAAAGGTCACCCAACTTCATGGTTTCCCTCCTTATCAGACATAGAAGACGAAGATGCCTCGGTGTGAGCTGGGGATAATATCATAGCGAAACCCGATTTTAATGTCAAGTGGTACTAAGACAGCGGCGGAATCAGATTAACTACATCAGCCAGTCCAGCGATTGAACACGCCGGTAGAGCTCTATCTTGTTCCTGACGCCCAGCTTACGGTAGATATTCTTGATATGCGTATGCACGGTCAGTTTGCTGATATATAGCTTTTCGGCTGTCTCTTCGTAAGACATGTCCGTGACGATGCAGAAAATGATATCAATCTCTCTCCGGCTCAGGTGGAACCTGGCTTGCAGGGTGCTTTCCAACTGGTTCTTACCGGTAAGGTCGGATAAAGTTACCATAAAGTTAGGCACCGAATGCATTTTATCCGCTTTCCAGACCAGGGAGCATTCCGTCCGGAATTGTTTACCGCTCTCGGAAAATACTATCCTCTCTTTAGGCCAGGAAATAAACTGAGCTTCTACCTTAATTAAATCGAGCAGGTCAGAGCAATCTTTGATGATGCAGGACGGCAAAGGGAATTCACCCTTTTCAATATTTTCCATATCGCGCGGTAGGCTGTTGTATAAATACAAACAGATTTCCCTGGCCTTGGCGTTGGAATAGACCGGCTGGAACTTATGGTCCAGCAAAAGAAGCCCGTCAGTATTAGGCTCATCGGCAGAGCACTTTTTCCGCCAACCGTTGATTTTGGAAATGGCACTGACATTATGCACGGCGAGGGTGAGATGGGGGGCGAGTATTTCGGCCCTGGCGATATCACCCGGCTGATAATCCGTCTGCTGGCGGGAACGCCACAGCGTAATCATGCCCTCGAGGTTGTTTTTCCAGCGCAAGGTGAGGAAAAGCTCCCAGTACAAATGCTGCGGCATGATAAAGTCATGATAGTAATGTGACCTCTCCCAATCTCTAAACGAAAGGGAGTCTCCGATTTTTAATATGGTTTTTGACGAGGCAATCGCCTCTTTTAACAGGGGAGATTGCTGGAAAAAACCGTCTTTATATAGCGCCGGATAATGCTTGTCTTCGATTAGATTATGGTAATCCGATTTAAAAGACCTGGACTCGACGACGTTCACCCGCCGGGGGCATCCTTTGATAAGATGGAATGTGACACATTCCGAGCGGAATGATTCTATCATGGACCGGCATAGCGTGCCGACCAGACCATCCATGTCCTGGCAACGGTTGGCGGCATAAACCAGGTCTAAAATGTCATGATACTCTTGGCCGGTGATAACGGTCATATGCGATTATATATCACTTTTCTCTCCAGATGTCAAAAAATACCCCGTTCAGGGTATTCAAATTCGTGTTTTCCTGTGCCATACTTCTGTTAATCGGGTATCTTTTTTACTTACCGGCACTCATGATACTAATTCAAATAATGAAATACATTAAGGACTGCACATAAAAAGTGTGAGTATATTAGGTTGTTACCGCGTTTTCCTTTTCTTTATTTTACACCCTTGAACATAATGAGTCGGTATTCTTGACAAATCGTACAATTGTTTTCATAATGCGGGTAGTCATATTTCGCAGCGACCACGTATATCTACCCATAAAAACGAATTCAGGAGAAAAATAGAGTGACAGACTGGCAGGTCACCGCAACCACGATTTATTGTGATGCGGTAGATGATGACGTGACACTGATTGTCGATAAAGACTGGAACATACGGTGCACCGGACATACTAAGTACGGTAAAAACCTTGATAAAGATACGGCCAGGATTCTCAAGCAGAAATCCAAGCGGCTGGGCAGGGAACTCCGGTGTGAGGGA
>CAZXYV010000130.1:0-5598 GCA_964645025.1 uncultured Dehalococcoidaceae bacterium
TGGCTATTGACCCATATACGGTGCCCCGAGTATTCAGTGAGTACCACGGGGTTTTGGGGTGCTACTTTATCCAGGATTTCTTTAGAGGGCTTGTAATTGGGGTCAGCGAGGCATTCCGCCAGGTAGCCTTCGTCCCACCCTTCTCCCAGTATCCAGTCCCCCGGCTTAACTTTTTTAACTTTTTCAGCTACCATCTGGAGAATATCAGCAACCGATTTTACCACCGGAAATCTTATTTCCAGCATAAAGGGAGGCCTGGTTAATGCCCAATCTGAAATATGGCAATGGGTATCGTTGATTCCGGGCAGCATGGTGTTGCCTTTGAGATTGATGATCTTCGTCTTTTTCCCGGCGATTGTTTTTATTTCGTCGTTGGTACCCACGGCCACGATTTTTCCATCTTTTACTGCCACCGCTTGCTTAATTGAGAATTCAGGGTCAACCGTGATTATTTTTCCGTTGTTAATAACCAGGTCGGGCATGAAAATTTCTTCTAAAGCGCTTTTCGACTTCATAATGCCACTCCTAAATCACGGATTTAGCTTGACGGAAACTTCCATTTTAATATTTTTTACAAATATCCAGCAGTATTTCAACCGCCTTTTCTAGGTAGGCTCTGGTTATGACCAGAGACGGCATAAAACGGATTACGTTGTGATAACGCCCGCAGGGAACGACAATCACGCCCCGGTTGAGAAGCTCTCCCAGAATGGCGCCCATCTTCTCCGGTGCTAGCGGCTCGCGCGTGCCCTTGTCTTCGACCATCTCGACTCCGATGAAAAAGCCGCGGCCGCGGACGTCACCGATGATTCTGGTCTTTTTGGCACCGCTCTGAAGCTCCGTGACTACCTCTGCGCCCAGCTTTGCGGTTCTGCCCATCAAATCATAGTTTTCGTCGGTCAGGATATCAATATTAGTCATACACACCACAGAAGACAGTGCATTACCGGCAAACGTACCTGGCTGGGAAGACTCCGGCATCTTAGAGGCGATGTCAGCCTTGAGGGTCAGACCGGCCATAGGAAGGTCGCCGCCCATGCCTTTTCCCCAGGTCAGCATATCCGGTACGACATCGCTATGCTCTATCGACCACATCCTGCCGCTGCGGCCTGCCCCGGCCTGAACTTCGTCGGCGATGAATAAAACACCCTTTTTCTCGCACGCTTTCTTTAACGCTTCCATATAGCCCGGCGGCGGTATTAGATACCCACCCTCCCCCTGCTGCGGTTCGATAATCATCGCCGCCACGTCATCGGCAGCGGTGTAAGGCGTATTCAGAACGTAGTCAAAATATTTGGCGCACTGCAGGTCGCAGCCGGGGTACTTCAGCCCGAAGCAGCAGCGATAGCAGTAGGCATACGGCAGGTGAATAACATAAGGCATCATCGGCCCGTAACCGCGGTAGCCGTCTCCGGTAGTCAGCGCCCCCGAGCCGCACCATACGCCATGATAGCCTCCGTGGAAGGCAACGATCTGGGATTTCCCGGTGGCACGATGGGCGTACTTAATAGCCGTTTCTACGGCACCGCTGCCGCTTTGAGTAAAGTAGCTGACGCATTTGCCGCGCAGTCCTTTAGGCATAACGCCGGAAACTTTTTTTGCCAGTTCGGTGCGGCGGCTGTGTACTGCTTCGCAGGCGTGCATGATTTTACCCATCTGTTTTTCCATGGCCTTGATGACCTGGGGGTGCCGGCGGCCTACCGCGCTTACGGCCACACCTGCTGTCATATCGATGAAAAGGTTACCATCAGAGTCCTTGACCGTGGCGCCCAGGCCTTCATCCCAAACAGGGGGTGACGCACCGCCAGGACGGGTCAGCGACTCATATTTGGGCACATCTGCCAGCACTTTCATGGCCTTGGGGCCGGGAATTTTGGTGATTATTTCTGGTGCGCCCGCGTATGACAGCCCGGCCAGTTCCTGTTCAGAAATCACGATAATTTCCTCCTTATTAAAATAGAGTAACTGATTTTAATTATTCGATAAATTTGAATTTTTCAAAACGGGTATACTGTAAACCCAGTGATTTTGCGACAGGTTCGTTTACCAGGTTGCCCTGATAGACGTTGAGGCCTTTTAGCAGCGCGGGGTTTTTTTTTCAAAGCCTCCTTATACCCCATTTCTGCCAGCTTAAAGACATAGGGGAAAGTGGCATTAGTCAGGGCGAAGGTTGAACTCCGTGAGACGGCGGCCGGCATATTGGCCACGCAGTAATGCAGCACGCCATCAACCGTGAAAACAGGATGATTGTGAGTCGTTGGCCTGGAAGTCTCAAAAACCCCGCCCTGGTCAATAGCCACGTCAACCAGTACCGAGCCCTGGCGCATTTTTGTCAGCATGTCCCTGGTAACCAGCTTTTCGGCTCTGGCTCCCGGTCTCAAAGTGGCTCCGATTACCAGATCAGCGTCCACGATATAAACTTCAAGATTGCTTTTGTTCGAGACCATGGTGACCAGTTTGCCCTCGAGAATGTCCGTCAGGTATCTTAGCCGGTTGATATTAATATCAACGATAATGACGCAGGCGCCCATGCCCAGCGCTACTCTGGCGGCGCTTGTGCCCACTGTCCCTCCCCCGAAAATAAGTACGTTACCGGCTTTGACTCCCGGCACTCCACCCAGGAGAACGCCGCTACCGCCGTTTTCTCTTTGCAGGTAGTGAGCCCCCACCTGGACGGCCAGTTTACCGGCAATTTCACTCATCGGTTCCAATAAAGGCAGCGTGCCATCCGCCAGTTGCACTGTTTCGTAAGCGATTCCGATTATCTTTTTTTTCAGCAAGGCTTGGGTGAGTTCCTTAGCAGGAGCGAGATGTAAATAGGTGAATAATACCTGACCGGGATGAAAATAATCGTACTCTTCGGGAAGTGGTTCTTTCACCTTGATAATCATCTCCGCTTCCTCGAATACCGCCCGGGCGGATTCTTTGACCTCCGCTCCCACGCATAGATATTCATTATCTGAAATACCACTGCCTTCGCCGGCTGATCTTTCTACCAGTACCCGGTGGCCATTTTCAACCAGAGCCCTGGCACCCGCAGGGACCAACGCCACCCGATATTCGTTTTCCTTTATTTCTTTAGGAACGCCGATAATCATAATTCACGCTATCTCTACTCAATATTTGTTTTATTTTTAGGAACTGAATCATTAATAATCTATGGTCCTTCTTGACGCGCAGATTTCTTACGGCAGTTTCGGTCGAATAAAATTACCGCCTGGCATAATGAAGCACCAACATATATTATATCCCTTTTAATTAAAAACGCCGGTGATACTAATAATCAATGACCCGTTTCAGCTATTTTAGTTCAGATTCCTTATCAGTTCAGAGATATAAATGGCTGTTTTTAGCTATTGATTTCCGACGTTACTTGGATTAGATTTTAACTGTCTGATTAGATATTTACCGCTATAGCATGTATTGAAACGCTTTAGACTCTTTTAGAAAAGGGAATTGAAATCAAGGATAACGGACGCACCTATTTGTTGACCAGCCCGAGGCTTTCCTTTGCGCCCGGCCTGGCGATTAGATTGGTTGTCTTCGGCTTCAATATGGTGGGAGACGGATTGAGAGATTATCTTGACCCCGGGCTGAGAGGACTTATTTAATATCTTTAACCAGGCTGGTAGTAAAACAAGGTTAAGTTGAAAGGTAAAAGCCTGTGAAAGAAAATAATTCGGAAGCGGAAATATCTTTTAAAGATGGGGTGCCGCTAGCCCCCAATGTGGCTCCGGTTATAATACTGCAGGGCTCGGATTATGACATGGGTTACCAGTATGCCCGGCAACTAAATCAGATATTCGGTCCCTGGGCTCTGGAAAAGCTCAAGCGCAAGTTCACCAAATCGGAAGCCGCCATACTGAAGGCTTACCACGGGGAAGTGGAGAAGTATGCCCCGGAATTTATCGATATATTTAAAGGTATGGCCGCCGGAGCTACCGAGGCCAGTATTGCTTTATCATACGATGAACTGCTGGCCGATAATTGCATGTCTTTTCATATCCCGCCGGCATACCGCGGTTTGGGACGCCAGGCAAGTCAGGCAGGAAATCCACCTCCACCTGGCTGCAGCGGTTTTGCCGCCTGGGGAAGCGCCACCAGAGATGGACGGATCATCTGCAGCAGTTCAGGTGACCATCCTCTTGCGCATGAATTTCTCATTATCGTTCTTCCTGATAAAGGTAATAGTTACGTCACTAGAATGGGCATACCAACACACAGCATTCATCCCGCCATGAATAACAAAGGCCTGGTTTATGTCCATCATGGTGCCGGCAGCGGCGGTAACGAAGTTCAAAACCAGGGTATATCTGGAGTCATCGCGGTACAACATACCCTGCGGTTTGCCAGTAATGCCGATGAAGCATTAACGATGCAGTTAGCTTATCCTCCCGGTAGTCAGGCGGCCGGTCTCTGGGTGGATATAGATAGCAGGGCTTTTATTCTCGAGTGCCGGGATCCCCGGACTGTCAGAAGAGCCGGGGACTTCGGGGAGCGGGATTTCCTTTACGCCACCAATAATTCGCTAGTCCCGGAGTTAAAACCTTTTTTAAATAACCGTTTTGGATGGGAACTTATTTATGTCTCTCGCGGGGGCTGGAATCTGGACGATATGAACTCGGTGCGGCGGAATTTGTGCATCTGGAATGCCCTTCACAACTACCACGGTAAAATAGACCTGGATTTCGTCAAGATGTTGTGGCGTTTCCCCAGCCAACCTCCGGATTATCCTACCCTGGAAGAGGCTGATAGAAAGCTGTACACGACTAAAGGATTGGGCTGGGATACACACATAGGTAACCTGGGAAATGGCATGGTAGGAATAATGCTGCCTGATAATGGCAATAAAGGTTTATACTACGCTTGCCTCGGGCCAGCAGGCAGACAAGTAGAGCCGCTAACCACAGATTGGCATTACTATCATATCGCCGCCACTCACACTTTCTTCGAGCTGCAGCTTGCTTCCAGGCCGGAAGATATCGTAAGCGCGGCCAAGAAACGGGCCCAATACGATCTGTACTATGCCAACAAAGAACTGCGGAAACTGACTTATGCGGATGTTCCCTACGCGCCGCTGGATGCGATATTCGATAAGGCCGCGACCGAAAGCCAGAAGGGTGATTATTATTTGGTTCTTGCCCAGAAAACAAAAGGTAATGAATCAATAGGGAACTTTTCCAGGGCGGTCAGGGGTTTTACCAGGTGTCAGGCCTATGCCAAACAGGTTTATGAGTCTCTGGTTCCTCCCGCCTCCAAACCTGTGGATCTAGGTCTTGGGGAGTGGTTTGGTAGCTGGGGACAGTGGGAAAGCTATTCACTGGGCTCAGATTAGAAGAGGGTATCAGCTTTTTTAACCAAGGTGGAGGTCACTAACTCCTTAAGCTATTTTAACTACGAAAAAGAAGTAAACTGTTGAGTCACAACTGCTTGTTAAGTAAGCCTTGAAGAATTCTTAGTATGTCAAGAATTTTTTACTAGCCTCCCACTTTGGGAGGCTTTCTTTTATTTTTCATTTTTCTTCCACCCCCCTGAGGGCTCAGATTATAGATATTTCTTGAAAGGACATAAAATGACTTCTAGTAATTCGACAAAATA
>CAZXYV010000131.1:0-5520 GCA_964645025.1 uncultured Dehalococcoidaceae bacterium
ACGGTGACTTGCTTACCTATGATTTTAAGTTGACGGGCAGTTGGCTGTCAATGAGGGACAAGTAGGGGGCATGTTTAAAACCCGCCCCTACCCGAATTGTTTATCTGCCAACAGGATTTCACAGCAACCCCTTCAGGTACTCCCTGAGCTCCGGGTTGAAATCTTGGCGTTCTAAAGCCAGCGCTATATTCGCCTTCAGCCAGCCCAGCGGCGTGCCGGTGTCATAGCGTATTGCTTCCAGCTCATAAGCGTAGAGATTCTGCTGCTTCAGTAAAAGCTGGAGGGCATCGGTCACCTGTATTTCGTTGCTTTTATCGGGCGGGGTCACCTTCAAGACATCGAAAACCCCGGGTGGCAGTATGTACCTGCCCACGATACCCAGTCGTGAGGGCGCCCGGGCCGGTGCCGGTTTCTCGACGAGGCTCATTATCTGATAGATTCCTTTCGAGACCGGGCGGGGCTCGATAATGCCATATTTATCAGTGTCCTCATCGCCGACCTTTTCCACCGCTATCACGCCCGCGCCGTATTCCCCGTAAATCTCAATCATGCGCTTCAAAGCAACTGCCTCCCCGACGATAATATCATCGGGGAGGATTACGGCAAACGGCTCATCGCCGACGATGTTTTTCGCCGTGTAAATGGCGTGCCCCAGGCCGAGCTGCTCCTTCTGACGGACATAGCAGATATCCACCATGCCGGATATTTCTTTCATCTGTTTCAATAGCTCGGCTTCCCCTTTACGCTCCAGGAAAGACTCCAGCTCGAAAGAACGGTCGAAATAGTCCTCGATGGCCCGCTTGCCCATGGCCGTCACCATGATAACCTGCTCGATGCCGGCCTTAATCGCCTCTTCCACCGCGTATTGAATCAGCGGCCGGTCCACCAGGGGCAGCATCTCCTTGGGCTGGGAACGGGTGACAGGCAGGAACCGGGTGCCCCAGCCGGCGGCCGTTATCACCGCTTTACTTACCTTCATCCTGACCTCCTCGTATCTTCTCCAAGGCGAAGGCCGCCGCGCCGTAGACCCCCGCCTCGTTACCGAGTTGAGCAGTCACGATACGTACTGCCCGCGACGATACGGAGAAAGCGCGCTCCGCTACCAGCCGCTTACCCGGCTCGATGAGCAGGTCGTCCAGCCCGGCCATCCCTCCGCCGAGAATAATCATCTCCGGGTTGAAGATATTAACGATATTGACCAGGCCAATACCCAGATAATAAGCTGCCCGCGCGATGACTTCCGTGGCCAATACGTCGCCGCTACGGGCCGCCACGCCTACCATCTCCGCCGTAATATTTTCTATCTTGCCGTCGGCTAAACCGGTAAGCGCCGATTTCTCACCCCGTTGAATACGCTTTATCGCGTCCCCGGCAACCGCCGTGCCGGAGGCCAGCACCTCCAGACAGCCCTTGTTGCCGCAGCCGCAGGCCGGCCCATCGGCGTCGATGGTCATGTGGCCGAGCTCGCCGGCGGCGCCCACGGCCCCGAGATACAGGTTACCATCGGTGATAATACCTCCGCCGATACCGGTGCCCAGGGTAACCAGCACGAGGTCATTTGCCCCTCTCCCGGCCCCGAAACGGTGCTCTCCCAGGGCAGCGGCGCTGGCGTCATTAATTAGATAAGTGGGGATATGAAACCTTTTGTTGACGATTTCCGCCAGCGCGATATCGACCCACCCCGGCAAATTCGGGGAAGGCGTGACCACCACCCCCCTCCTGGTATCGATGCCGCCGGCGCAGGCGATGCCGATACCGCCCAGTTGAGAGGATTTCATATTATTTTGTTTCAGTACGTTGTCGATAGCCGAACAAAGTCGCTCGATAACCGCGCTGACGCCTTCCTGAGCCAGGGTGGGACGGGTATCTTTAGCCAACATCTCGCCGGTGGCGGCGAAGAGGGCTAGAAGAATCTTGGTGCCGCCGATGTCCACGGCCAGGACCGGGGCGTTAATTTGCTTTTTCTTTATCACGTTGTTCCATCTATCCGGCCAGAAACTCCAGCACGAGGGCGTTGAACTTATCGGGGTATTCCAGCTGCGGCATGTGGCCGCATTGTTCGAAAATTTGCAGCTTTGCACCGGGGATTTTCGCCGCGGCGATTTGCGCATGGGCCACCGGTATAATGTGGTCCTGCTGTCCCCAAATTACCATGGTGGGCGCAGTGATGCTACCAATGCTATCCAACAACTGGCGGGTCAGGTGGGCGCGCTGCCCCCGGATACCGATACCGGCGCGCAGGGTGGCTAATAAAGCTTTGGAGGCGCCGGGCAGGGTCGCCAGCTGGTAGGTTTGTTTTACCAGCTCCTCCGTTACCAGAGATGCATCGAAGACGATTTTCCGCCACAGGTTAGCGGTGGCTTTCGGACTGGGCCGGCTCAGCAATTCACCGAGGATGGGGAGCGAAAGAAGCCTAAGGTCTAGGATGACGTCGCGGCCCATCAAGGCGTTATCCACGAGCACCAGTTTGTCTACTTTCTGGGGAAACTGGATGGCGAACGCTAAGACCAGGCCGCCCCCCATGGAGTTCCCCACCAGGCTGGCCTTATCAATATGCTGGACTGCCATGAAATCGTTGAAGAATTGCACCAGTTCATCTAAATTACGTAAAACGGGGGTTTTATCCGAGCGGCCGAACCCCTTTAAATCCAAGGCGTAGACATGGTGACGTTGCCCCAGAGAATCGATATTGTGTACCCAGTTTTCTATCGAGCCCCCCAGGCCATGGACGAGAATTACCGGTGTGCCTTTATCTCCAGACACCCAGAAGCGGGTGTTGATAGTTCCGACTTTAATGTACTGGTCTTTTGGTGCCTGCATCGACATCATCACCTCCTTGTTTATACTTCCGGCCACCCGCCGGTCAATATTGCTGATTGATTAAGCCGAGACGGCGCCCCGCTGACCGAGCTCGGCGACCAGGATATCCAGGGCGATTTCGCCGTCCAGCTTTCCCGTTTTAATGGACAGGTCGGCCTCCAGAAGCTTGTGAAAGACCTCGCGCAATCTGGCCAGGGAATATTTATCGGCCTGGTCCCACGCCTTGCGCAGGAGAAAATCGGAAGTCAGGCCGAGTCGGCTCTGAATCTCGCCCCGCGCTTTACCCCGGTCTCGCATTTCCTTGACCTGGAAGATGATTCTGACCTGCCGGGCCAGCATGGTAAGCAACTGGGCAGGTGCCGCCCCCTGTCTGAAGAGCTGCTGTAAAAGCTCCTGCGCGACCCCGGCCCGGAACTCCAGGATGGCATCCACCATAGCAAAAACATTAGCCTCCTGCGCGTAGCTGACCACAGCCTTTACGTCGGCCTCCTCGATGCGGCGCCCGGCGGCAAACTGGGTCAGTTTGTCCACTTCACCGGCCATAGTCCACAGGTCATTACCCACGAACCTGACCAGTAAAGCCGCCGCCTGCGTTGAAATGCTGCCGCCGGCTCCGCTTACCCGCCGCTCGAGCCACTGGCGCAGCTGCAGCTCTTTTAGCCGGGGAAAGTGTTTTACCTTGGTCACAGCGGATAATTCACGTAGCAGCGGATTACCGGCTTTTACGCCTCCTCCGAGCAACACTAGTTCCGTAAATGGCGGTAACTTCTTGATAGCTTCGACTATTGCCTGATACTCTTCCGGTTTATCGGACGGACGCGATGACTTCTTTTTACCGGTTTTACCCGCCGGCTCGTAGCGCTCGAAAAGCCCCTCGACGATTACCAGGCGTTTCTCCGCCAGGAAAGGCACTGTCTCGCAAGCGCCGCGCAGCTGTTCCAGCGTCACCTGCCTGCCATCGAGGACAGTGGTGTTGGTCATGAGGGCAGTCGCGTCGCCGATGCCTTTTTTAATTTCACCCAGCGCCTGTCGGATGGAATAATCGTCTTCGCCAATAAGTATGTGCAGCAAATCGCGCTCCCTGTTGTATAAAGGTAATTTTAGCGATGTCATTATAGCACATTTATCATCTCGAGGTTGACAAAACAGCGCCGTTAGGGAATAATCGCAAAGGGGCAAATCCCACTAACCCTACTGCTGATATCGAGAGGTGAAAAGCCATGCCGGAAGACCGCGAGGATACGACCCTGATCGAAGAGCTCAAAAAGCTTTCGAACATCGCCACGGACATCCAGATGTCCAGTAAAATGAGAGTTCAAGCCATCAACACCCTCGGCGATATGGGATCCCATGAATCACTGCTGGTCCTGCTTAACCTGGCCGCCAACGACAGGTTGAATATCGACGAAAGAGACCTCGCCCTGAAAAAGGCCCGGGAAATAGTCAAGAAAGGCCGCTGATATCCTGGCGATAGACGCTAGAACTTCCGCGCCAGTAAAACAATAGTAAAAACAGTGCGTCATTGCGAGACCCCGATGAAATCGGGGCGAAGCAATCCCCAACTAGAATCAAGGCAATGATGGAGATTGCCACGGCCTTCGGCCTCGCTATGACAGAAAAAACAGACATTTATGAGCACCAACATCGGCATTATCGGCCTGCCCCGCAGCGGTAAGACAACTGTCTTTAACGCCCTGACCGGCGGCAAGGCGGTTACCGCCGCTCATGCCACGGACAGCCTCGCCCCGCATATCGGCGTGGCTAAAGTCCCCGAGCCCCGCCTGAAAGTGCTGGAAGAGATATTACACCCGGGTAAAGTCGTCCCGGCCGAAGCTAAATATATCGATGTCGGGGCATCGGTCAAGACCCTGGCGCAGGATAAAGGACTGGGCGGCCGCTTGCTCAACCAGCTCAGCACCGTCGATACGCTTATCTGCGTCGTCCGCGCTTTCAAGGATGAAAGCGTTCCCCACCCCGATGGCAGCCTGGATGTCAGGCGAGATATCGGCACGCTCAACCTGGAGCTTATCTTCTCCGACCTGGCCATCATGGAGAGAAGGCTGGAAAGACTGGAGGACTCTTTAAAAGGGGCCAAACCGCCAGAGCGCCAGGCCATCCTGCAGGAAAAGGAAATCCTGTTAAACCTCAAAGCAGAGTTGGAAAAAGATAAACCCATCCGCGAGCTGTCCCTGGAGCCGGCTGCGGCCAGAATCGTGAACAACTACCAGTTACTTACTGCCAAGCCGCTCCTCATCGTCGTCAACATCGGGGAAGAACAGCTATCACAGGCGGCGGCGCTGGAGGCAGAGCTGAATGCGGTGTACTCAGGCAAGGGCTGCCGGGTCATCGCCCTCTGCGGTCGGCTGGAAATGGAGCTTGCCCAGCTCGAAGACAGCGCCGCTAAGGAACTCCGAGACGGTTACGGCCTCACCGAGCCGGGATTCGAGCGTGTCATCAAGGCGTCCTACGAGCTTTCCGACCTGATAACTTTTTTCAGTGCCGCCTCGAACGAGGTCAGAGCCTGGCCGATTAAAAAAGGCCTTACCGCCCATAAAGCCGCGGGTAAAATCCACACCGACATGGAGAAAGGGTTCATCCGCGCCGAAAATATCGCCCTGGACGACCTGGTCAAGTGCGGCAGCATCGCCGAGGCACGTAAAAGAGGCCTGCTGCGCCTCGAGGGGAAGGAATATATCGTCA
>CAZXYV010000132.1:0-5518 GCA_964645025.1 uncultured Dehalococcoidaceae bacterium
CATTTTATTTTCTCCTCCTCAATTGGGACGCCAGACTTATGGTCAATTGATGATGATTTATTGTAATCTTCTCTTAAGCTCTCTTATCGTTGGAAATAGTATTGGATTTATTCCGGCTTCTTACATCACACTGACGGTCTGCTTCTGATTCTTCAATAAGTTTTTGGCGCCGGTTATTTTCCAATATTGCAAATTCCGCGTTAACTTCCTTGATGGTTTCAAATAGCTTGGGGGTAAGCCCGTGGGAATAGCAGAGTGTCAGTAACTGGTTAAGGTCCTTGGGCAGGCATTTGCCACTAAAAGGCTGCCCGAAGAAGCTGGTCCCATATTCACTGACGCGTTGATCATTCTTGATAATCTCCGCGACATCTTTGGTGTCTAGTTTTAAAAAGGAACAGATTTTATCTATTTCGTTCCAGAAAGTAATAAGAGTGGATAGGTAGTTGTTGAGAACCAGCTTGGCGGTTTCACTGATATTGGGCCGGGTTCTGATGATTTTAGCATCTAACGGGGCATAAACCTCCGCCAATAAATCTCCATGCGCAGGGCAACATTCGCCGATGATGATAAATTTCTGTTCCAGCACATCTTCAAATGCTGTTTCCTCCCGCAGAAATTCAGGGTTGTGGCAGATATGTACTTCATATTCCTGCATTAAAGTCTGGCTGGTCCCCGGTGGAATGGTGCTTTTTATAACATAAGGATTGTGGACCCTGCTTTTTACCAGATAGTCTAGGACACCTGGTACCGCCTTTTCGGGAGGACAGATAAATGTTAAGTCAGCATCCACCACTGGCTCATTGGTAACCTGAATTTCGGGGAAGTCTACCGGCTTGACATCATACCCGGTAACCGTATGGCCCAGTTTCCTCATTAAATGTGCCTGGGCTTTCCCCACTACTCCTAATCCGGCAATCTGTACTCGCATCTCGTTTAATAACCTCCGTTAATAGATATATTTTTGAGAATCGGTATAAACAACATGCATTTATCTTTCATATTTATTTCACTTTATTGCTATGATAATTTGCCAGACACCAAGCGTCAAGATGGTTAACCTAACTTTTCCTCCCAACTTAGTACTTTCTTCCTATTACTTTTTTTAGACTGTATAGTACTTTGGTATGGTTTTGGATTGAACCCCTGAGACTGGACACAATAGGTCAGGAAGATTAGGAAGGTCTGGCGAGGTCAGTATATAAACGACATGGGAAAGGACCTTGCCATGAGGAATCAAAGCAGTTTTAGCTTAGAATTCAAGCGCCGGGAATACGCCTTAGATGACGATATGGATGAACTTAAGAGCCGCGGCTTTGAAATCGGCATAGCGCGGGCAGATAACCCTTATGGGAACGCTATGATGGGGAGTTTCTTTAAGACACCGAAATACGGGGAGGTGTATCTATAGTGAGTATGAGACCTTTGAAGATATGGCGGCCGATCATAGGGGTGCAGCTAATTGAAAAATCCCTTCAATGTACCGCTTCAACTCGGGCCCGATTTTAGGATCTTTAAGTGCGAATGATATCGTGGTCTGAAGCCAGCCTAATGGTGTGCCGGCGTCATACCGCTCACCTTCAAACTCATAAGCGTATATCGGATAACGCTGGGCTAACTGTTTTAGGGCGTCGGTGAGCTGGATTTCACCGTTCTTGCCCGGGGGAGTATCACGTAATATCTGGAAAATTTCTGGCATGAGGATGTATCTGCCCATAATCGCCAGGTCTGATGGAGCTTCCTCGGGGCGCGGCTTTTCCACCAGGTCGGTCACCCGGTAGATACGGTCGGCTTTTCTTGTAGGAGCTATAATTCCATACCGGCATATTTCATCTTCATTTACCTGTTTGACGGCAATAACACTGCCCTGATATTTCTGATGAATATCCATCATATTTTTTAACACCAGTTCCTGTTGCTCGAAAAGGTCATCAGGAAGAAATAATATAAAAGGCTCATTACCTATGATACTCTTGGTAATAAGTAGGGCATGCCCCAACCCCAGTTGTTCTTTTTGCCGAACGTAGGTAATGTCGATCATGTTAGACAGGCGGCAGATTTCATGCGCCAGTTTGGATTCCCCTTTCTTCTCCAGTACTCGTTCCAGTTCGAGCGAACGGTCGAAATAGTCCTCAATAGCTCTTTTACCCAACGACGTCACGATGACCACCAATTCTACGCCACAGGCAACGGCTTCCTCTACGCTATACTGGATAAGTGGCTTGTTTATCAACGGTAACATTTCCTTGGGCTGGGACTTAGTCACCGGTAAGAACCTTGTGCCCCAGCCGGCTGCCGTGATTACCGCTTTTCGAATTTTCATCGTATCTCTCCAGATTATATCGTGTGCCGCGGGCGAGTATCGGCATAAAGCTGCTCGCCTTCCGGTAAAATATGTCCATCTAACACCTGCCAGAAAGAGGGGTCTGGCAGGAAATGTAACTCATAAACAGGGACCGTATCGACTAAAGTACGGCAGGTGTCAAGAATCCTGCTCTGGAGCTGACTATCACCATTAAAAAACGGTACGCATTGATAAAGGTTCGCTAAGGCTTGCCCCTTATCCAGTGACATGAGGCTGTTTCTCTGGTCCTTCTTTAATGAATAAAGGCCATCAAGTTCTGCCCGGGTACTGTTCCGGTCAGGTATAAACTCGCCACAGAATGGGGTCCCGTAGACACGATATCCCCCGTTATGTGGCTTGATGATAACCATCTCGTCACTTAGTACGGTGCGGCCTATGGATAATCGGGCTACCGTCGTCTTACCGCTACCGGATGGGCCAAAGAATACAGAGCCTCTTCCGTTTTCACTGACGGCTGAAGCGTGTAATAGTAAACCTCCCTCATCAGCTAGTATCAAGGTGAATAATGCGCGGAGGAAACTGTCAAAACAGTCCTCACTCTCCCACATCTTTATCAATACCTTCTTGGAGGAGGTGTTCGCCACGGCTACAAATAACTTATCGGCTTGCTTGATAATGTAGTTGTCGCCTGAATGAACTTTTTCAATTAGCGGGTGAGGAGATCGCCTGATTTCTTCCAAAGCTAGTTTTTCCACAGGTACCAGCCTTATTAAAATCTCATAGACCGCCGGACCGGATGACTCAAACCACTGATATCGTACTCGCAGGAGGTCTAAAAAACTGGTGTCGTGGCTGATAATCGCACACCTGATGCCACCGATAGAGATAGAAAACTTCCGAGTTCCGGATGGAATAAGCTGCCTATCTAATACCCGTTCACCACGAAAATCCATACTTTTCTTCTGTTTTCTATTAAGCTCTCACCACAGGGGAAAACTATGCTGCTTCTTTAAGTCTCTTTTTTGAAACCTTTAAACAGAAATCCGAACCAACGGGTTTGAACAATGATAAAAAGAGAGTACAAATATGGCTAGATTCCTTTTTCTGCCTACCTGACTCTGCCATAAAGTCAAATTGCGCGCCCCTCTTCAGCATTTTAAAAATGTCAGGCTTCACTTATACAGTTTGCACTAACATTAATTTACTTTCCAAAATAAGACCTATGCGTTCCTTGGCCTGGACGATATAATTGGCCACCGTCCTCAGATCTACATCGAGAAAATCAGCTATCGTCTGCTGGTCCATTCCTTCCATAACCAGACGAATAGCATAGTACCTGGCAAGGTCAATCTTGTTACGTGGAAGGCGGATACCAACGACCTTCTGAATTCTCACCAGATCCTGGCTTCCCAGAAAAAGTTTCTCTTTTTCGATTGCGGAGACTATCTCATCAATCGAATATCGCGGCCGTTGCGTAATCTGCTCGGCACAGGCAATCAGTTCCTTGCGGAGTGCTTTGGCAAGTTCCAGCCCGTGGCTTTCTTCTAATGCCCTCTGGGCTACCACAGGAAGTTGGGTCAGCTTGCTTGTCTGAAGCATAGGCAGGTCCCAACAATGAGAGAGAGCGTGTCCTAATTCAATTTGACTCGCTTCATTCATGTTAGAACTTAGTCGGCTAGGAATGTATTTCAATGACATGTTCTAAAGCTCCAATTTCTATTCCGCGTACCGTTCCTTAACTTTTTACCTACTGAACCCTTTTTCTGTTTTATGATTTATTATATATAACCGACGAGTTATATACGGGTTATAGAAAGGATAGAATATCGTTTGAATTTATTCCTAGCAATGGCATTAGCTAAATCAGAATGCCATCACCTGCCTCCAGATAGCGGTCATTATCGCTAAATTTTACGAATAGTTTATGAAAAAATGAGTGAAGTTTAGCATTTATTTACTTACCAACCTTTATTATGGTGATGAGAATTTAAAACTACTGTCTTGGAAATGGTGTCTTGTGGCAGTGCAAGGCAGCTCCGCAAACGGAGGAGGAAATAAGACATGTTACAGGATAATGAGATAATGCCTATGCTGGCGGTAAAGGATGTAGCCCGTCTTTTACATATTCATGTCAATACTGTTAGACGTTGGAGTGACCATGGCATAATAAGGTCATACCGTATCACTCGCCGGGGTGATCGTAGATTTCGCCAGGAGGATATCGCTCTCTTCCTGGCTGAGCTTAATGAGTTCAACTCGCATAAAGGTAACGGAAGAAAAGCGGTCCTGACCGCGGATCAGGTTTCTTAAGGCAGCGGGTAGGGAGATGATTCGTACGCATGAAATATAGCGATTTTCAATGGTACTGTTTATTAGCTACGTACCCATGATGAATAATCGGTTGGTTTCCGTTCAATCCCCTTGAAGATATATCCTTGAAATAATAGCGGGTGCCAAGCCGTAGTAATATCCAAGCTATATCAGCATCTGACATATTGAATTTTTGTTGATATCTCTGTAATTTCCGTTCAATTCCCAGATCAAGAGCTTCCATATCTATCATCTGGCCGACCATGTAGTTCAACCTCCTTCAAACCAAATATCATATCTATGCAACAGCGTTCAATAACCTTATAAGATATACCTAAAGGTGCAGTATGTTTCTGTTCCTTGAGACTGCCCCGGTTCTCCTTGATGTATATGATAAGTGGAAAAGCATTATGGATACTATCATAACGCCATAAAGTTGGAACGAGGTTAGAATACCGTTATTTTGCAGTTGGAATACGTGGAGTTGGCCGGATACAGTGACTCCATCCAGGAAATTGCCGGTAGGGACGCTATTGACTGGCTATAAGATATGGACTCACGGCCAAAATAGTATGCAGGAAGACTTCAGCTACAGAAATCATGAGAGGGTAGTATCGGGGGACCGGCAAGGGGAAGGCGATATAGGTAACAGATTCAGAAAATATACCAGATAACACTTCAATACGGGCGTATTATAAGAGCCATTCCGTGCCACTAATGCGGTTAGTTTTAGCCGGCTAATTCGAGTACCTTTATATTATCCGCTCCGTATAACGTTCTAATCGGGAGGGCTGCCGTCTCTATGAAGGAACGTTTTAATGTCGGCGATATCAAAACGAAAATCGCGGCGTTTGCCAATACGATAGGCTTTAAGCACACCGATTTTGCTCCACATCCTGACGGTAT
>CAZXYV010000133.1:0-5512 GCA_964645025.1 uncultured Dehalococcoidaceae bacterium
GGTAAAACCCTACCTTGATAGAAGATTAGCTACAACACCGACTCCCACGCCGGCTCCTACACCTACACCGGCTCCCACGCCGACTCCAACAACAGCTCCTGCTCCGACTCCAACACAAAAACCTACAACAACGCCAATATCAACAACATCAGTCAATGACGTTTATATATTTGGCTATGTCCTTGAGTCGGGTACCAATACGCCAATCTATCTTGCCTCTGTGCAAACTTTCACCCCCGGCACCACGAGCTATGGTCCTATTATCCAAACAGATAAAAATGGATATTACATATCTTCTCCCATAGCCGCGGGGTCTTATTCCATCCGCGTTATGGCCACCGGCTATGTGACTAAGTATTACAACAATGTAACGGATGTTAATAAAGCTGGAAGTGTGTCAATCAATGCCGGCCAGGGTGGGATAATGAGAGTAGACTTCACACTAGAGCGTGCTGGTTCTATCTCCGGCAAGGTCACCGATGCTCAGGGAAACGCTCTCAACAATGTAAATATCGTAGCCTTTGACTATACCTCTAACCAAGCGAAAGCCGGCGTCAATACGAATACGGATGGCACCTATCAACTGGCCGGCCTGCAGACCGGGACCTACAAGGTCAGGGCTTCGACTTCCAGCAGCAAGCTGCCTTATGCCGACGAGTATTACAAAGACACCAGTAATATATGGGGCGCTCTGCCGGTAACGGTCAAGCAGGGACAGGATACCACCGGTATAGACTTTTCCCTTGACCCGGCAGGGACCATATCAGGAAAAGTAAGCAGTTTTGATGGTTCAACTCCCCTGGCCGGTGTCGTTGTGGAGTGCATTCTTGTGGTCAATGGTGCCCAGACAGCCTGGATTAGCGTTTCAACCGATAGCCAGGGGAACTATACTGTCTCCGGCTTACCTTATGGAGAATACATAGTTAGGGCACGGGGCCATAACAGTGATTTTGTCCAGGAGTATTACCCTGAAAAGACCAGGTCAATGAATGCCCAGCTCTTCAAAGTTGCCAGCGGGATTAACCCGGTTAATATCAACTTTACTTTGGATACAGGCGGTTCTATCTCCGGCAAGGTCGTCTCCGATGCCGACTCTAAAAGCATCGCCTACGTGCACATTGATGTCACGGACTACAATACCGGCGAATGGCTTTCCTGCGCCGACACTAATAGCGACGGCACCTATACGGTGCACGGCCTGCCTGCCGGAAGCTACCGGGTAAAAGTATCACCTACGCTCAATAAGTTGCCCTACGCTGAGGAGTATTACGACAACACCACCAATAGTATTACGGCCAAGAAGGTTGAAGTAATTGTGGGGAAGGATACCCCCAATATCAATTTTTCCTTAGCTCCGAAATAAGCTAGTGAAATCCTATAGGGAAAACTACCGGTATATCAAATATCTTTACACCACCTGATAGCTGTGTTATAATAGGCTATTAATAATTGAATAAAGCGTCCTGAGACAGCAGGTGTCCTTCTGGTGAAGGACTCAATACATCTAATGCCTGCCGAGGATACAACAAAACCGGGTATTTTGTTTAGTCCTTGGGCAGCGTGCTCAAGGACTTTTTCTTTATCAAGATATTTAACGGGAAGCCAGGTGGTTTTCAGGAGGTGTAAATGGCGACCGAAAAGAAAATAAAGATTGTCGAGAACCTGCAGGAGACTTTCTCCAAATGCAGCATCGGTATCATGACGGACTACCGGGGACTGGCCACCGCCGAGCTGAATGATTTACGCCGTAAACTCAGGGAAGCCAAAATAGAATATAAGGTGGTCAAAAATACCCTGGCGCTGATTGCGGCCAAAAACGCCGGCCTGGAACACACTCAAGATGCTTTTAAAGGCCCGATGGCGGTAGCTTTCGGCTACGGGGAGATACCCGATGCCGCCAAAATCCTGACCGACTATATCCGCAGCACCAAGTCCACCCTGAATATCAAGGGCGGCTTTTTAACCGACCGGGTTTTAACTCCTAAAGATATCGAAACCCTGGCCAGGTTGCCATCCAGGGCGGTGCTGATAAGCCAGGTGATGGCCGGGATACAAAGTCCTATCTACGGACTGGTAAATGTGCTGGCAGCCCCAATCCGAGGCGTGATGGGGGTTTTACAGGCGAGAATTCAACAGATGGAGGGAAATGAACATGGCAGATGAAGTAAAGACCGAGGAAGTAAAAGCGGAAGCGACCGCGGAAAAAGAAGAAACTAAAAAACCCAAGGCAGCCAAGGCGGAAAAGGCGAAGAAATCGGGGGCAATCGATGAGATAATGACCGCCATCAAGGGCATGAACGTTCTCGAGCTGGCGGAGCTGGTGAAAGCCCTCGAGACCGAGTTCGGCGTCAGCGCCGCGGCACCCGTAGCCGTAGCGGCGGCCCCGGCGGCAGTGGCCGCTCCGGCAGCCGAGGAACAGACCGAGTTCACCGTTATTCTCAAAGCCATCGGCGCCAACAAGATTAACGTTATCAAGGCCGTCCGTGAGCTGACCAACCTGGGTCTCAAAGAATCCAAGGACCTGGTTGAAGCCGCTCCGAAGCCGGTTAAAGAAAACGTCAGCAAGGAAGAGGCCGCCACGGCCAAGCAAAAGCTGGAAGCCGCCGGCGCCACCGTAGAAGTAAAATAGGTTATTCATCTCCGGTGATAGAGTTACACCTGTTATCAGGTGTAAACTAATCAATCATTGCGAATGATAGCGAAGCAATCCGTAATTACAGGTTAGGGCGGATTGCTTCGTTGTTTTACTCCTCGTAATGACGGTATCATTGGATAAGCTCAATCCCCCTCTTGAAAACTCCGCGTCAATGGCCTATAGTAAGCTCAAATACTCCTTAAGGAGTTTCACCTATGGATCAAGGCGACTGGTACATCTTGGTGATAGCGGGAGGGGTCTTTTTAATCGTGGGAATCATCGGGATTTTCTGGGGTATACGCGAGGAAAAAAAGCTTTTCGAAGCGCTGGCGGCCAAGCCTGACCTCAGGGAGTTCTCGCTACGCCACGTGGAGAGCCCCCAGCCGGGCGCTCTAAAAATAGGCGGGTGGATTGCTATCGCCCTGGGTGTTGTTGTGCTGGCGGTGGGCATTATCCTGTGGAAGTTCGGCTGGCCCTGGGCTTAGGGCAGTATTATTTTGCAGCCGCAAAGTGAATAAAAACCGAAAACCACCTCTCCTCCTTTTAAAGGGGAGAGGTTTTTATATAACCTGTTACGGCACTACGTTTATGTACAAGACGAAGAACTATAGCTAGAAATACATCCTGCCCGGCCCGGAGGTGAAGTGGAACACCGGCCTGTCCACCTTGATAAAGGCCAGCGGGCCGTGCTCCAGCCCCTTCGGGATAAAGACGATGCAGCTTTTAGTGATGGTGTGCTTTTCGCCCCCCAGCGTTAGCTCGACCTCGGCGCCTAAATCATAAAAGTCTTCCGGGTTGGTGCCGAAGAAGCAGATGACTTCATCGTAATCATGGGCATGGGGCTTTACGCCGGCGCCGGTCGGCCTGGGCGCGGTGGCCTTGGGGCGGGGCATAATCCAGACGCACTCCAGGTAGAAAGCGCCCGGCACGACTTCATTGTCCAGGAAAAAGAGCCTTCCGCCCTTCCCCGGGCTGACCATTGATACCGGCGGGCTCCACGGCGCTTCTTTGATGTTCTTTTTAAGCTCGGTGATAATCAGGTGACCGTATTTAGTTTTCGCCATTTTACAAATTACCCCCTTTTTCTTGCGTGTAAAAAATACTTGTTATTATTCATAAAGTGTACATCTGGCTGGGTCCGGCGGTAAAGTGAAAGATAGGCCGGTCGACCCGCCTGATGACTAACGGGCAGTGGACGACCCCGGCCGGCACAAAGGCTAAAAAGCTGTTAGTCATGACGTTCTTCTTGCCGTCTATCCACAGTTCGATTTCCCCGCAGAGGTCATGGATATCCTTTGTATTGGAGCCGAAGAAACCGATAAACTCCCCGAACGAATGGGTGTGAGGTTCCGGCGCGCCCTTGGGTATTTCTCCGGGTTTCAGCTTGGGCCTGTCCCCCGGCCAGAACCAGAGGGCCTCGGTATAAAAGTCAGCCCCCGGGACGACCTCGCTATCCAGGTAAAAGAGGCGGTGGGCGACTTTCTCGGGTATCGGGTGCCGGAAGGCAGGCAGCTTTAGGTTGGGTTTGTCATGGTAGACGAAATATTTACTCTTATCTTCAAGCTGGGGGGCAGGCTTGATCTTTTCATCCTTGACATACATCGAGCCAGGACCCATGGTGAAATGGAAGATAGGCCGGTTGATGCTGATATGCTTGAGCGGGCAGTGCTTCATCCCCGCCGGGATATAGACCAGGAAGCTCCTGGTCAGGTTGAACTTTTCATCCTCGAGCCAGAACTCTATCTCCCCGCCGAGGTCATGCGGGTCTTTGGGGTCGGTGCCGAGATAGGCGAGGACTTCATCGAAGGGATGGCTGTGCGCCGGCAGTCCGGGGCGCTTACGCATTTCTTCCGGGGGACCGATAACCCCGGGCCAGAACCAGACCACCTCGGAATAGAAGGCGCCCGGAATAACCTCGTTATCCATCCAGATGATGTGGTCCATGATGCGTTTGCCGGGTGGATTGGCGGCTTCTTTGAGCCTGACCTCTTCTTTCAGCTCGATGTTAATGAATTTCTTGTCGTATTTTGATACAGGCATGGTACGCTTTCCTTTCTTTTAGTTTAAATAAATCCCCCTCTTATCCCTTCAGGGTGAACCTTCAGGCCGAGCCTTCTGGTCGAGATCTTCAGGATGAACCCCCTTTACGAAAGGGGGGACGAATGTATTTATTTCTGCGGAGTCCGGCCGGGCGCGGCCTTATCGAAGTCGCCGCAGCCCAGGATAATAGCCATCTCTAGGTGAGGTCGGGTGACCTTTTTCCAGGTCAGCGGGCCGTGCTTGACACCTCTGGGAATAAAGAGCGCGGTGGTGGTATCGAAGACGAGAGGTTCGCCGTTGAAGCCGTATTCGATTTCGCCGCCGAGGTCCTGCGGGTTTTTGGAGTCGCTCCCGATGTGTATCACGATTTCATCGAAATTATGGACATGCTCATGGATGTGAGGATTGGGGTTCGGTATATCGTATATCCAGCTGAACTCGATATAGGTGTTGCTGCCGGGGATGAGGGCGTTGCTCATGTAGGTCTGGGAGGGTATCTGCCGGCCGGTGGTCTTGGAGCCAAGCCCCACCTCTCGGATAGGTTTCCGGACCAGGTATTTTTCAGCATCCATTTTGGGCATTTTGAATTGCACTCCTTTCTGAGTATTTATAGGGATTTAAGGCTTGATGGCGATATTGCTTGTATGTGGCCTGATTTTACACCCCGGTAAGAGCGAGTGTCAATTTATTCTGTCCGTCTCGGTCTATACTGGACGGCCTCGGCCACGTGCTGGGCTTTGATGATGTCCGAGCTTTCCAGGTCGGCGATGGTGAGCGCCAGCTTGAGGATGCGGTGGAAGGCGCGGGCGGAGAGGTAAAGCTGCTTCATGGCCGCCT
>CAZXYV010000134.1:0-5505 GCA_964645025.1 uncultured Dehalococcoidaceae bacterium
GTCAGCCATTAACTGTCTTCAATTTCAAAGAATTGAGGTAAAATTCCATGAACATTCCGGCGCCGCTTACTACCGATAATGCCGTCCTGGTAGTCATCGACTTTCAGGAAAGGCTGTTCCCCGTCATGCATGATAAGGAAAAGCTCCTGGGCAATGTGGTTAAACTCATCAAGGGTATAAAGGTGATGGAGATACCGATAATCCTGACCGAACAGTACCCGAAAGGGCTTGGCCCGACCATCCCGGAGATTAAAGAGCTTCTCCCCGATATCAAACCGATAGAAAAGGTGTGCTTCAGCTGCTGTGACAACGAGGCCTTCGGTAAAGCGCTGGAGTCCCTCAAGCGCAAGCAGGTGCTCATCACCGGCATCGAGGCGCACATCTGCGTCTATCAAACGGCCATGGCCCTGGCCCAGGTGGGCTATGAAGTACAGGTCGTAAGCGACTGCGTTTCTTCACGAGAGCCGGAGAACAAAACAGTCGCGCTATTCAGGATGGGCGCCGCCGGCATCAGCCCCACCACCACCGAGATGGCGCTGTTCGAGCTGCTCAGGGTGGCTCAAGGGGATAAGTTCAAGCAGATTAGCAATATCGTGAAATAGTTATTATGCCATCGCCAGAGTACAGTCCGATTGAGTTTAAACGCGAGGTAATGCCTTCGCGCCTGCTGACGCGTGATAGTTCCGGCGCATTCGTCGAAACAACTATACCTATAGAGTTCCGCTTTGACCCGCTGACCGGAAGGTCATGCCGCCTCGTACAGTATGCAACGGAAAGAATCATCCGTCCGGATTTAACGTCACTGGAAAAGCGGTCGCGGGAGTTGCCCTGCCCTTTTTGCGCGCCCCTCGTAGAACAAATCACCCCCCGCTTCCCGCCCGACCTTATCCCCGGGGGCACCATCCGCCGGGGCAAAGCCGTTGCCTTCCCCAACGCCGGCCCGTACGATGTCTATGGCACCGTGGTGGTGATGTCCGATGAGCACTTTGTGCCTTTAACAAAGTTCACCCTGGAGACCGTGCACGATGCCCTGCTGGCGGCGCACACCTATATCGAGAGCGTCCAGAAGGCCGACCCGAAGGCCAAATACCATTTTATCGCCTGGAACTACATGCCGCCATCCGGGGGCAGCCTCGTCCACCCGCATCTCCAGGCCAACGCCGGCTACTACCCGACCAACTACCAGAAGCAGTTGCTGGATGCCTCCCGGAAATACTACCGTAAAAAGGGGACAAATTACTGGAGCGACCTCCTGGAGCAGGAGCGGCGGATGGGCGAAAGGTACATCGGCCGCAGCGGCGGGACGCACTGGCTGACCAGCTTTGCGCCTGAAGGGCGCCTGGCGGATATACTCGTCATCTTTCCAGGCAAAGCTTCGATTCTGGAGCTTACGGAGGACGACCTGCGCGACTTCGCCGCCGGCCTCCTTAAAGTTTTCGGCTACCTGGACGGGCTTAATCTTATCAGCTTCAATATGTCCACCTACTCGGGGTTCGATAGCGGCCGGTTCTGGGCGCAGGCGCGGATTACACCGCGCGGTCTGCTCCTCTATTCGCCTATCGAGACCAATGACCAATTCTATTACCAGATATTGCAGGACGAAAACATCTGCATCCTGCCCCCGGAGGTTGCCTGCGAGAGGTTGAAAAAGAGGTTCCGATAATGAGGATGGTCAAGCAAAATAAAACCGGTTTAACTCACATCGAAACAAACCCGATGGAATGCCGCCGGTGCGGCGTCTGCTGCAAGCGGCACCAGGCGTATGTCAGGCCGGAAGAGATACAGCGCATTACCGCTTTCCTAGGGATAACGAAAGAAGACTGGGAAAAGCTATATGATGACGCCAGGTGGGAGTATAACAACTACCGCCTGATACGCCACGTGAACGGCGCCTGCGCTTTCCTGAAATACGATAGCGGTTTAGCTACTTGCGCCATCCATACGGTCAAACCCGCCTGCTGCACCGAGTGGCAGCCCGGCGCGGAGAAAAAAGAGTGCAAAGAGGGGAAAAGACGAGCTATCCGGAAAGCAAAAGCATAAGGGGGCTCTAAAATGCTAATATATTTCCATGGAATAACGATAAAAATTGAAGAGGTTGAATATGGAACCAAAGACCATCAGGCAGACGGTAATCTTTAAAGCCAGCCCCCACGATGTATACGAAGCATTGATGGATTCCCGAAAACATGGCAGGTTCACTGGCGGGAAGGCTTCTATCAGCCGGGAGGTGGGGGGCAAATTTACCGCCTTTGACGGCTATGCGGAAGGGGTCAACCTGGAGCTGGTGGCAGATAAAAAAATCGTGCAGACCTGGCGGGCCGAGGACTGGCCGGAAGGACATTATTCCAGAGTTTATTTCTCACTGCATGGAGTTGAGGGAGGCACGCGCCTGACTTTCACCCAGACCGGGGTGCCTGAGGAACACTATGAAGGCATCTCCAGGGGCTGGCAGGACTTCTACTGGGCGCCGATGAAAGCCATGCTGGAAAAATAACCAATCCCTATAACTTTGTCATATGTGATTTCAAGTTAACAATTGGTGAGAAGGGCATCTAAAATGGCGAAGCTGGCAATCTTATCTTAAAATGAGGATAAGCCGGGAAAAACTCCCGCAAAGTTAAAATTTATGGAGGTTAGTGATGAAAGGACCCACAGTAGCAATTGCCACAGGAAAGATACGGGGAACCACCGATAAAGGTATCCACGCTTTCAAAGGAATTCCCTACGGCGGGCCGACCGACGGCGAGAACCGTTTTATGCCGCCGACGCCGCCAGCACCATGGACCGGCACCAGGGACGCCACCCGCTACGGCCAGGCATGCTGGCAGCCGCCCGATGTCACTCCCATGGCCCATTTCCTTTTAGGGGGAGTCGGCATCGGGGAGATGGGCGAGGACTGTCTGAAGCTTAATGTCTGGACGCCCGGCCTGAATGATGGCGCAAAAAGGCCGGTGATGTTCTGGTGTCATGGCGGTGGATTCTTTGTCGGTTCGGGAGACCATATCCCGTACTATGAAGGCGCTTCCCTGGCGAGGACGGGCGACGTTGTCGTCGTCTCGATCAATCACCGTCTTGGCGTGTTCGGTTACCTTTACCTCGAAGAGCTTTGCGGCGAGAAGTATGCCGGTTCGGGTAATGCCGGGATGCTGGACATCGTGCAGGCGCTCAAGTGGGTGCGCGATAATATCACGGTATTCGGCGGCGACCCCGGTAATGTAACGATATTCGGCGAGTCCGGCGGTGGGGCCAAGGTTGCCACGCTTCAGGCCATGCCGGCGGCCAGGGGGCTGTTCCATCGCGCTATTTCCCAGAGCGGCCCCGGCCAAAAGGGACGTGCGGCTAAAGAAGAAGCCAACCAGACCACGAAGGAATTCCTCGCCAAGTTCGGCTTAACGCCGCAGACGGTCGGTGCCCTCCATAAGATGCGCGCCGATATGATTTATTCCGGGTGGATGGCTATCAAGCCCGCGTCGGGCATGCCCATGGGGCAATTTGCCCCCGTCGTCGATGGCAAGGTATTGCCGCAGCATCCGTTCTACCCCACCGCCGCCCCAACCGCGGCCAATATCCCTTTGATAATCGGCACCAATAAAGACGAGATGGCTTTTATGATGATAAGAGACCCGAAGTTCGGGAAGTACACCGAGGCTGAAATCCGGAATGCCGTTATCGAAAGAACCAGGGACGCCACCGGCTTTGCGGTGCCGGTAGAGAAGGTCGATGGTTTAATCGCCACCTACAAGCGCACGCGGCCCAGCGCTACGCCCACCGATATTATTGTCGCTATTGCTTCCGACCGCATGCGCATGGGCGCTATCAACGTCGCGGAGCGGAAGGCAGCCGGCGGTCCGGCGCCGGTATATATGTACCAGTTCAGATACGATAGCCCCTTCATGGGCGGTATGCTTAAGTGCCCCCACACGATGGAGATGCCTTTTGTTTTCAATAATGTCGAGCCAACCGTCGGCATCATCGGCAACAATCCAAACCGTATCCCGCTCGCCGCGAATGTCAGCGGCGCCTGGGTCGCTTTCGCCCGCAGTGGCAACCCGAACCATAAAGGGCTGCCCAATTGGCCGACCTATGACAAAAAGACACGGGCGACCATGATTTTCGACGCAGAGTGTAAAGTAGAAAACGACCCGCGCGCTGAAGAGCGGAAAGCCTGGGATGATATGAGATAAGCACGTACAGTCCGGGGCTTTCAGGCCTTGGCGGCCCAGCCCCGGGCGCGTTCTACCGCCCGTTTCCAGTTGCCGTAAAGGGTTTCTCTTGCATCGGCAGACATTTTAGGCTCGTAGCTCGCCGAGCTTTGCCACTGCTGCCCGATTTCATCGGTATTGCGCCACAGCCCCACCGCCAGGCCGGCCAGGTAGGCCGCCCCTAAAGCCGTGGTCTCGGCTATCCGCGCCCGCTGGATAGGTATGCCCAGGATATCCGCCTGGAACTGCATCAGCAGGTTGTCGACGCTGCCGCCGCCGTCTACCCTTAACAACGGTATCTGGCAACAGGCATCGGCTTTCATCGTATCAACGACGTCGCGGGTCTGGTAGGCAATCGCTTCCAGCACGGCGCGGGCGAGATGTCCCTTGTTGCTACCCCGGGTGAGGCCCACTATCGTGCCGCGGGCGTACATGTCCCAGTAAGGGGCGCCCAGTCCTACGAAGGCCGGGACGAAATAGACACCGCCGTTGTCCGGCACGGTAGCGGCCAGTGCCTCGATTTCCACCGAGGTCTTAATCAGACCCAGGCCATCACGGAGCCACTGGACGGCCGCCCCGGTGATGAAGATACTCCCTTCCAGGGCGTAAGTGACTTTATCTCCCAGCCCCCAGGCCAGCGTGGTTATCAGGCCGGTGTCCGTAAAAACAGGGCTATCACCGGTGTTGACGAGGACAAACGAGCCGGTGCCGTAGGTATTTTTAGCCATGCCTTTTTGATGGCAGGCCTGCCCGAAGAGCGCCGCCTGCTGGTCCCCAGCGATACCGGCGATGGGTATACGGGCATTTTTAAAAAGCTTCTCGCTAGTTTCCCCGTAAATACGGCTAGAAGGCAGGACTTGAGGCATCATTACCTCCGGGATATTAAGTATATCCAGGAGCTCTTTATCCCATCGTAGCGTTTTAATATTAAACAGCATGGTGCGGCTGGCATTGCTGTAATCGGTAACGTGGGCCTTGCCGCCGGTGAGGTTCCAGACGAGCCAGCCGTCAATCGTGCCACAGATGAGGTCGCCCCGTTCAGCGCGGCGCTGGCCATCGGGGATATTGTCCAGGAGCCAGCGGATTTTAGTCGCGGAAAAATAGGCGTCGATGGGAAGTCCTGTCTTTTGCCGGACTAAAGGCTCCAGCCCTTTTAGCTTCAGCTCTTCGCAGAGCGCCGCGGTACGGCGGCACTGCCAGACGATGGCGTTAGCGACGGGCTTGCCGGTGGCGCGCTCCCAGACGACAACAGTTTCTCGCTGGTTGGTGATGCCCAGACCTTTGATGGTGGAATAAGGCACGC
>CAZXYV010000135.1:0-5432 GCA_964645025.1 uncultured Dehalococcoidaceae bacterium
CGCCGCCCACGTACGCGAAGTCCCGGTAAAAATCCGCGCCCACGTGCGAGACGAAAATAGCCTTCAGGTGGGGAGGCTGCTCGATGGCGACTTTCAGCTGTATCTTGCCGTAATATGAGTAACCTATCATGCCGACATTGCCGTCACACCAGGGCTGCCGGGCGATCCACTCCACGAGGTCATGGCCGTCCTTCCCTTCCTGTGACGCCCACATGCCCGGGTATTCGCCTTCCGATTTACCGATGCCCCGGACGTCACCGATGACGTGGACATAGCCCCGCGGCACGATGTCGTTCGTATCACCGGCTTCGATATTCCCGTCCCAGACGGCGCTTTTATAAAGCGGCTGCGGGGGTAACAACGCCTCCTGGAGTTCCTTGCCATAGCCGCCAATGGCCAGCAAAGCAGGGAATTTACCTTTCGCGTCAGGACGGTAAACATTCAGGGCCAAGCGTACGCCATCCCGCATCGGTACGTAAATATCCCTCTCTACCTTGATGCCGTACTGAGGTTGACTTATCAGTGAACGCCAATCGCTATTCATTTTGCCTCCTTATCTAAGCCCAATTATCTTGCTTAATTGTAATACTTTCCCGCCGACATTTCACCAGATGCATGTTTCTGTTTGGTTTTATTTGGTTCCTATTAACTGACCTCACTCCATTTTTTCCTCACCCCCTGACCCCCTCTCCAAACTCATGATTAAATAATAGCTGTATTTATGTTGTTTGGAGAGGGGGAAATAAAAAGAAAGAGGGGTCTGCACCCCTCTTATACGCCCCGTTGCAGCGGGGAGAGGTTTCGAGAGGGGGTGGAGCCCCCTCTCTCTTACACTCCCCCTTTCCAGCCAGAAAAGATTATGCTTTACTACTAGGCTCCCGGCTGGAGAGGGGTTCACCCTGAAGGTCTCAACCAGAAGGGTCTGGGGTGAGGTAAGCACAGTGACCAAATGAAAATAGTTCCAAACGCTTTAAGACTCCTGTTCTCCTAAAACAAGCTGTTTATGGTATGATTAAATAGAATATTTAAGCCAAAGTAAAACTGGAACAAGTAAAGGAAAAACACCATGTTCAAGATTGGAAAAATTACCGTAGCGCTCCTGCTGGTGATAGCTATCGCGGTGGCCTTCAGCGCCGGATGTGTCTTAAAAACCACCAGCACCCCGCAATCCGGGGGAGGCGTGGACGTCATCAAAGAGGCCTGGGATATCATCTCCCGGGAATATGTCGAGCCTTCCAGGCTGGACTCCGCTAATATGACCCGCGCCGCCATTACCGGGATGATTGAGACGCTGAACGACCCATATACTACCTACCTGAGTCCTCAGGAATATAAACTTGGCCAGAGCAACATTTCAGGAACCTTCGAAGGCATCGGCGCTGTCGTCAGCGTCGAGGACAATAACCTGGTGATTGTCGCCCCCATGGCCGGTACGCCGGCGGAAAAGGCCGGTCTCAAGGCAGGCGATATCATCCAGAAAATAAACGGTGAATCCGTGGCCGGCATGAGCCTGGATGTAGCCGTCAGTAAAATCCGGGGGCCCCGGGGTACGACGGTCAAGCTTCTTATCCTCCACCAGGGCGCGACCGGGCCGGTCGAGATAGAGATAACCAGGAACAGGGTTGAGGTGGCCAGCGTCCGCTTTGAGATGCGCGGGAGTATCGCCTATATCAACATCATCCAGTTCACCGAGCGCACTGAGACCGAGTTCGCGCCGGTTATACAGCAGTTGAAGGACGCCAACGCTAAAGGCATCATCCTGGACCTGCGCGGTAATCCCGGCGGCCTGCTCGACACCGTTATCCGGGTGGCCAGTCACTTTATTAGCCAGGGTATCATCGTGCAGGTGAAGAGTAAAGAGGGTAAAATAGATACCGATGAAGCGGTTACCGGCCTCAACACCACCGACCTGCCCATGGTGGTCCTGGTAGACCATTTCAGCGCCAGCGGCAGTGAGGTGCTGGCGGGTGCCTTGCAAGACCATAACCGGGCCCTCATCTCCGGGAATACCACCTACGGCAAGGGCAGTGTGAATTTCCTGTATAAACTAAGCGACGGCTCCGGACTGTATATCACCAACTCTCGCTGGCTTACGCCGAACGGCCGCCTCATCGAAGGGCACGGCATCGAGCCGGACGTAAAGCTGGAACTGACCGGGGAAGACGAGGTAAACTGGGCGATAGACTACCTGACCAAAGGTTTGCATTAGTCAGGAGAAGAACGATATGGCGGAGAATCTTACCTTTAATATCAAACAGGCCCGGCTCTCTATCATCCAGGGCGATATCACGCGCCAGGCTACGGATACCATCGTCAACGCCGCTAACTCCGGTCTCATGGGAGGCGGCGGGGTGGACGGCGCCATTCACCGCGCCGGCGGTCCGGCCATTCTGGAAGAGTGTAAACAAATCATCGCCCGGCAGGGACGACTGCCCGCCGGTAAAGCGGTCATCACCACGGCTGGTAATATGAAAACCCGGCACGTTATCCACACCGTCGGGCCGGTATGGCAAGGCGGCGACCAGGGAGAACCGGCGCTGCTGGCGAGCGCCTACCGGGAAAGCCTTAAAATCGCCGCCGCGAATAAACTTGCCAGCATCTCCTTCCCCTCCATCAGCACCGGCGCCTACGGGTATCCGGTAGATAAAGCCGCGAGAATAGCCATCAAGGAGGTGGTCTCTTTCCTCACGGAGCAAACTTCGGTTAAAGAGGTGGTCTTCGTCCTCTTCGATGCGCGCACTTATGAGGTGTATGCCGATACCCTCTGGAACACGATGGGAGAAAAAGGCTAGAGAAAAGGAAAATCCTAAATTCTAATATCTAAATTCTAAACGGAAATAGATTTATCGTTGTTCAGGATTTAGTGCTTAGAATTTAGTGCTTAAGATTTTAATTTAAAAGAGTACGTTGCTATTAAAACAATATATTAATATATTTGAACTACGGAGATAATACAAATGCTTGTCGTGATGAAAAATGACGCCACTGAGGAACAGGTCCAGGCCGTTATCCAGCAGATTCAGAAAATGGGTTACCGCGGCGTCCCCATGCCAGGCGCGCAGAGAACGGCCGTCTGCATCATCGGGAACAAGGGACCGGTCGAAGCTTCCCTGCTGCTGGCCATGGATGGCGTTAAAGAGGCCATCCCGGTTACCAAGCCGTTCAAGCTCGTCAGCCGGGAGACGCACCCCGAGTCCACCGTGATATCCATCGGTGATGTCAAAATCGGCGCCGGAGAACCGGTCATCATGGCCGGCCCTTGCGCCGTGGAGAGCGAAGAGCAGGCGCTCACTATCGCCAATTTCGTCAAGAAGCACGGCGCTAAAGTCTTCCGGGGCGGCGCGTTCAAGCCGAGGACCTCGCCTTACAGCTTCCAGGGGCTGGGCAAAGAAGGGCTGAAAATACTGGACAAGGTCCGCCGGGAAACAGGCCTGTTGATTGTCACCGAGGCTACCGACCATGAAAACCTCAGCGCCGTCGAGAAATACGCCGATATTGTCCAGATTGGCGCCAGGAATATGCAGAACTACTCGCTATTGCGGCTGGCCGGGCAGCTATCCAAGCCGGTCCTCCTGAAGAGAGGCTTCGCCGCCACCATCGATGAGTGGCTCATGGCCGCCGAATACATTATGTCGGAGGGGAACCACCGCGTCATCCTGTGCGAGCGGGGCATACGCACTTTCTCGGACAACACCCGGAATACGCTGGACCTGAGCGCCATACCTTCCATCAAGGAGGTCAGCCACCTGCCTATTATCGTCGACCCGTCCCATGCCGCCGGACGGAGGGACTATGTTATTCCATTATCACGTGGGGCTATTGCCGTCGGCGCTGACGGCCTTATCATCGAAGTGCATAACGACCCCGCCCGGGCCCTTTCCGATGGCGTACAGTCGCTATACCCGCAACAGTTCGAGCAGCTGATGCAAGAGCTCAAACGCCTCAAGCAGTATTTGTAGGATAATGGCTCTTCTGTCATTGCGAGGGCGAAGCCCGTGGCAATCCCCATCTATCATTTAAACCCTGCTAAGGGATTGCTTCGCCTCCCGATGGGTATCGGGATGGTCTCGCAATGACAACCCAGCTTCTTGCCAACAAGACGGCCAATCAGTCATAATACCAGTATATGAACTGGATTGATATTGTCGTCATCATATTGCTTATCATCAGTTTCCTCGGCGGGCTGAAAGAAGGAGCGGTCAAGACACTATCCTCGCTGGTAGCTTTATTAATCGCTATTCCCGTTACCACCTTTAGCTACCGCCTGCTGGCCTCCGTCCTCTCTTTCCTCCCCGGGGAGAACTGGCAAAACTTCCTCGGGTTCTTCATTACGATGGGCATTATCATCGCTGTGCTCCATCTCGTCTTCTTCATACCGAGGAAGATAATCGGCGGCATCTGGAAAGAGGGCATCCTTTTCCGGCTGCTGGGCGGGGTATTTAACCTGGTCGGTGCCATCATCGGGATGGTCGTCTTTGTTCTGGTAGTCCAGTCCTACCCCATCTTCGACTGGCTGGAGGGGTGGGTCAGTGGCTCCGGCATCCTGAGCGCGCTGGTGAACGCCTTCAGCTTTATCCAGATAATGTTACCTGAAGCGTTTAAAGCGACGATCCTTTAATGCCAGTTTATTTCTGATTACGCCGGCAGAATCGGGGACGCTCCCGGCGGTATTATTGTCTGAGTAGGGGCCGTTACCGGCCCAAGTTGTGATTCTCTCTGTTTACTGACCGCATGATAAAGCGAAGCCAAAGCCATATTGACCCACATAAAAGAGATAATTACGCCAACGATTAAGCAGATAAAACCCGCCAAAAAAATAGGAATAGCCAGCAACCCTATTAAAAACACTTTCCCGGCATGGCCGTTGGTCATGTGCCAGCTTTCGTCTATGGCTTTCATGACACCCATCTTCCTATCTACCACGAGGTATGGCACGAAAGCTAGCTTACAGGCAAAGATGATACCCGGTACAATGAGAAGAATAAATCCAATTACCACGATAATATCTACAAGTATAGTCGCCGCCACCGCATTCCAGTAGTTTTTGAATGCGGCAAACATATCCTGTACCTCGACCTTGTCGCCGCGGGCGGCCTTGAGTTAAGCATAGTTCTGACCGTAACCAACTGGATTAACAATCAGCAGACTATAGAAAAAGCCCAGGAAGGAAAACAGAAGGCTAATGGCAAGAAAAACACTTTCTCTACCGCCCAAGCTTGCCAGACTTTGAGGCACACCAAAAGCCATGGATATAACCACGTAAATAATCCCGATTAGAAACAGTACCAGGAAATGCGGCCAGAGTTGTTTCCACCCATTCCCGTAGGATGAAAAGACACCAGGTTTCAGCGTGACTGGACCAGCGGGGACGCTACTTTGTGCTGCCATACATTCCCTCCTTTAAAATCAGAAACGTTAGCAGAATTTCAGCT
>CAZXYV010000136.1:0-5429 GCA_964645025.1 uncultured Dehalococcoidaceae bacterium
CATCGACGGCGTTATCAGCTTTATCGACGACCCCACCAGCAAACCCAAGCGCGCCATCGTGCAGGTCAAGAGCGGGCACGTCCACGTGAAAGATATCAGGGAGCTAAAGGACGTCGCCAGCAAAGAGGCGATGGGTATTTTTATAACTTTGGAGACGCCCACTAAAGATATGCAGGTCGAGGCGGTATCTGCCGACGTCTATCACTCCCCAATCTGGAATAAAGACTACCCGAAAATCCAGATACTGACTGTGGAAGAGCTGCTACATGGTAAAACGGTAGATATGCCGCCCTTGGCGCAGACCAACGTCACCTTCGCCAAAGCGCCGAAGATAACTAAAAAAGCGGGGGAGCAGCTGACACTGGAGGAGTAAGGGAGTAGACATATGGCTATGAAACTAGATGAATTGAGAATACTACCTAAAAAAGAGCTTTGGAAACGATACGATGATGAAGCAAAACATGTTCAACCGTCCTTGAACTACTACGGGAATGAAATTATAAGGCGGGAACAATCCAAGCAGACCACTTGGCTAATCATATTGACCTTCCTTGTTTTGATAGCCACTGTTATTTCCGCCATTGGTGTATTCGTAGAACGGGGCGTCTAAGAGGGGTTCATCCTGAAGGTCTCGACCAGAAGGCTCGGCCTGAAGGTTCACCCTGGTTCCACTGAGGTCACCACGAAGTGAAGGGCGCCAGCCCCTCTTAAAAACATTTTCCCCCTCTCCGAACAGAATATCAAAGGCTTTCTCCGATGCTCAGTTTGGAGAGGGGTTCACCCTGAAGGGTTCTCCCTGAAGGGGTCAGGGGGTGAGGTTAACGTGCAGTATCTGATTGGAGCAAATTGTAAATCCGCCAAAATGGAAGAGGTCTGTATTTTCCCCCGCTAGCTGTTTCAAGCAGTCAGCTTTTCCAGGTTAACTATTGATTTCACCTCGGTATGACCGGCAGCAGGATGAAGGAGGCGCGCTGGCTATCGTGGTAGACAGTTTGCGCGGCTATCCGTGAGCCTGCGTCCTCGCCCAGGGTATTGCCTGTGTTAAGGTTCCTCTCCCACTTGGGGAAATTGCTGCTGGAAACTTCAATACGTACACTATGGCCAGCCTTAAACACGTTGCTGGTACCGCCCAGGTCGATACTGTATTTAAAAATTTCGCCGGGCTGCAGGAGCTCCGGCCTGGCAGCTGACCGGCGGTAGCGCGCCCTGACGATGCCTTCGGCGACATTATAAGCGACGCCGCTCGGCCAGACATCCACCAGCTTGCCTGTAAAATCGGTGTCCACGGCCGAGGAAGAGGCAAAAAGAGTCATCCGTAGCGGCCCGGTAATCTCCAAGTCTTTCTCCAGGGGAGGCGTAGTGTAAACCAGCACGTCGGTGCGGTTCTCTACTGCCTGCTGGTCGAAAGCGCCCATGCCCATCTCGTTTGACGGCACCGGGTTTCTCGGGTCATAAAGGAAGGAATCGGGCTGTTCTTCATCCGGTTTGACCAGGCTCAAGGTTCCGTCTCCCGAACGGCTGTTAGCCTGCCCGCCGCTGTGGAGGTAACATTTGGAGTATTTCGTCCTGGCAAGAGGCCACTCGTTTTCATCCCGCCAGACATTCGTGCCCATCACAAACAGGCGAACCGGTGGTTCTGCCTCTACGCCGTTATCAATTCCCTTTAACCATTTATCGAACCAGCGAAGGTGCAGTCCGGTGACATCGGTCAGCATCCCGCTGGAAGCAAGGCCAAAATCAAGCTGCCCGATAATATTCAGCATATCCGCCGAGTGTATCCAGGGGCCGATGAGTAACTTATTTGCGGGCAGCCGTGAGCTTTTCCTGTCTTCCAGTTTCCGGTAGCTGTCTATAACCCCCGGCGTCATTTCAGGATCGTACCACCCCGCAATATTAAAAACCGGCACATTTATCTTGTTTAACGGTAGCGGCCCGCCGATATCATTCCAGAAGCTATCATCGGCCGTATGACTTAAAATATCTGCAAAGCCTGGTTTGATACCGAACTCATCGACTATTTTCGCCGCCGGTGCTTCTTTCATGGGCAGAACGCGAAACTGTTGTTTAATATCGTCCGCCAGAAATATCAGGCGTTTTAAAGTTGATTGGAACTCTTTGGGAGGCAACTTAAGTCTTAGTAATTCCTGGATAATTCTGCTCAAGCACCAGCCCAGGTGTACCTGCAATTTAAACGAATCTCCGCTGGCGGAGAACGGGAAGGAGCGCGGGATATGATACGTCATTCCCGGGCAAATCGCCTTCAGGTGAGGCGGGCAGGCTGCCGCCGCAGCCCACTGGGTATACCCAAAATACGAAAAACCGTACATCCCCACATTGCCGTCACACCAGGGCAGCGCCGCTACCCCCTCCACCGAATCGTAGCCGTCTTCGATTTCCTGCTTCCAGAAAAAGGCTTCCCCTTCAGAGTCGCCGGTGCCTCGTACATCCTGTATCACCACAGCATAGCCGGCCCGGGCAATCCTTTGAGGGTTCATGTAGCCGGCTCTGGTGGGAAACATAAGGTTTTTATTGTACGGCGTTCGTGTCAGGATGGCCGGATATTTTCCCTCTTTGAAAGGTCGCCATACATCGGCGTAAAGCATCGTGCCGTCCCTCATTTTAATGGGAACATTGATGTCTAATCTAATCGCTTGAGCTGGCAGCATTGTTCGTGACCTCCTCTTCTGGAGAACTATATCACTCTCTTGGAATACTATCAAATGCAGTTCTAATAAAAAGAGCCCCGTCTTATTGGAGCTCTTATCTTTAATATTTATTGTTTTTTCTAAGCTAGCTCTACAGCGCCGCCAGCTTTTCCAGGTTAAAGTTCACATCCCCGAAGCTGAACTCGCTGGCGCGGGCCTGCTTCGTGTAGTAGTGCAGGATATGGTCTTCCGTAAAGCCGATAGCGCCGTGGACCTGGTGGGCGGAGGCCATAATGCGCCGGCAGGCCTGGCCGACCCACGCTTTAGCGATGGCCGCCTCCCTCGTGGCGGGTAGATTTTCATTGATTCTCCAGGCCGCCTGGTAGGTGGCAAACCTGGAACTCTCGAGGTCGATGAGCATATCGGCGCAGCGGTGCTGGATGCTCTGGAAAGCCCCGATGGGATGGCCGAAAGCCAGCCTCTCTTTGGCGTACTCCAACGAGATGTCCAGCGCTTTTTGCGCCAGGCCGACCATCTCGGCGCAGCGGGCTACCGCCGCTTTCTGGATTACTTTCTCGATATAGGGCCAGCCTTTGTCTATCACGCCCAGGACGCTATCGCTGGATACTTTGACATTATCGAAAGCGACCTCGCCCTGCTTGTCCCCGGCGATGGTTTTAAGAGGTTTAACGTTTATCCCCGGCGTTTTTATGTCAAGCATAAACAGGGTGATACCGTCCTGGGGGTTTTTAATCTCTCCCGTCCGGGCGACACAAATCAGGTAATCAGCGTTCTGGGCGTCAGGGACGAAAAGCTTCGTGCCGCTGATGATATAATCGTTACCCCTTTTTATGGCTTTGACATTAACAGCATCCGCCGTATACTTACCTGATGGCTCCGTCAAAGCTAAAGTGACGATTATTTTGCCCTCGGCGATGCGGGGCAGGTATTCCTTTTTCTGTGCCTCGCTGCCGGCCTCTAAAATCGTGGCCGCGCCCAGGACGACGGTAGCGAAAAACGGGCCGAGGAAGCAGGCGCGCCCCATCTCTTCCAGCACCACGGTCAAATCGAGGAAGTCCCCCACCCCTCCGTACGCCTCCGGGATGGCCAGACCAGTCAGGTTCATCCCCGCCAGCTTCTTCCAGAGCTCCGGGGTAAAACCCCTGTCATCTTTGACCATCGCCTTGAGGACTTTATCGGTATACTCGCCGGTCAGGAAGTCCCTGGCCATGGTCTGCATCATTTCCTGCTGCTCGTTAAGGGCAAAATCCACGATTAGCCTCCGTAGTTCCAAATCATTGCTGTCAGCGCAGGCGCGGCAGTCCCAGGCCCCGCTGGGCGATGACATCGCGGTCTATCTCGGATGTGCCCTGCTCCAGGCTGTGGCCGAAGGAGCGATAATAACAGGACGGAATGCGTCCGTGCAGGGGCGCCCGCGGCGATTCTTCCGTTAACTGGCTGTACTGGCCCGAAAGCTGCATGCCGAACTCGGCGACATGCTGCAGCGCCTCGAAACCACACATCTTGCTCATGGCCGATTCAACATTCGGCACCTTGCCCTGGCCCTGCATCCAGGTCACGCGGTAATGATGAAGACGGGCAATCTCGCACTCCGCCTTTAGCTGGGCGAAATGATGCCTGGTGACGGGGTCGAGCAGGTTATTTTGCCGGGCGTACTCGGCCAGGTCATCAAGATAAGTGTCCGCGATAGCGTAGGCCGGGTCGGTAGTGCGCTCGTAGTCCAAAAGCGACATGACCACATAGAAGCCCTGGTTAAGACCGCCGATGATGTTTTCCCTGGGGATACGGACGTCGTCGAAAAACACCTCGTTGAACTCGTGATGTCCGGCGATATTGATGATGGGATTGACAGTTATGCCGGGTATTTTCATATCCAGCAGGAACATGGTGAGGCCGCGGTAGTTGGCGGTCGCCTCGCGGTTCGTCCGGACAATCAGGGCATTCCAGTCGGCGAAATGCCCGTTGGTCGTCCAGATTTTCTGACCGTTAACGACGTAGTAGTCTTTTTCTTCTTTAGCGAAGACCTCCAGGGCCGCCAGGTCGGAGCCGTGACCGGGTTCGCTAAGGGTCTCACACCATATCATTTTACCCGAGGCGATGCCCGGCAGGTGCCGCTTTTTCTGCTCTTCCGTGCCCTTAAGCATCAGGGCCGGCGCGACGATACCGGCGCCGATGGAATCATAGCCCGGCGAATGATACCTGGCAAGCTCTTCCCGGAGGATAAGCCGGTGAAAGGGAGAGGCGTCCCTGCCCCCGTATTCTTTCGGCCAGTGCATGGAAAGCCAGCCCCTGGCCCCTAGTTTCTCCGCCATGCTCCGGTGTACCTGTATCCAGTCTTTCTGGCTGGACATATCGAAGAAAGTCACGCGAGCGTCCCGGTATCTTTGCGGGACTTCCTTTTCCAGAAACGCGGCCACTTCCTTGCGGAAAGCCTCTTCTTCCGGAGTAAATTTAAAGTCCACGGGATACTCCTATTTATAATGTGTCATTGCGAGCCATCCCGACGGCAAGTCGGGAGGCGCGGCAATCTCAATATTAGGTTTAGACAATTGGTGAGATTGCCACGTCGCTACGCTCCTCGCAATGACATGCTTTTTTACTTACCGGTGAATTTCGGCGGGCGGCGGTAGTTCATGGCTGTCAGACCTTCGTTCAGGTCTTTGGTCAGAGCGATATCTCCCGATACCGCCGCTTCCAGGTAAAGCGCGGTCCGCTGGTCGGCCTGGGCACCGTAATACAAGAGCCCTTTGGCCAGCTTCTGAG
>CAZXYV010000137.1:0-5420 GCA_964645025.1 uncultured Dehalococcoidaceae bacterium
ACCAGGTCAACCGGCCCGCCCGCTATACCGGCGGCGAGTGGAACAGCATCGTCAAAGACTGGGATAAAACCCCGGTAAAGATAGCGCTGGCCTACCCGGACGCCTATGAAATAGGCATGTCCAACATGGCCGTGCCCATCCTTTACGATATCCTCAACCGCCAGCCGGACGTTTTAGCCGAGAGGGTTTACGCCCCCTGGGTGGACATGGAAGCGCTCATGCGCCAGCGCGGTATCCCCCTCTTCAGCCTGGAAAGCAAGCGCCCGCTCAAAGACTTCGATATTATCGGCTTTTCGCTGGGGTATGAGCTTACCTATACCAACGTCCTCAACATGCTCGACCTGGCGCAGATACCCGTCCGCGCTGCCGAGAGGACTGACGCCCACCCTCTTGTTATTGCCGGTGGTAGCTGCTGTCTTAATCCGGAGCCGATGTCCGACTTCATCGATGCCTTTATTATCGGCGACGGCGAAGAAGCGCTGCTGGAGTTCCTTAATGCCTACCGCGAGGGAAAAGGCGGGAAGAAGCAACAACTGCTTAAAACGCTGGCGGCTATTCCCGGCGTTTACGTACCCAGCCTGTACGAAGTGGCATATCATGCCGACGGTCTCGTTAAAAGCATCACGCCCACAGTTCCGGATGCAAAGTCGAAAATACAGCGACGGATTGTCACGAAGCTGCCACCGCCGCCTGTCCACCCGGTCGTCCCCTATATCGAGGTCATCCACGACCGCGGCGCCATCGAGGTCCAGCGCGGGTGCAGTCGCGGCTGCCGCTTCTGCCAGGCCGGCATGATTTACCGTCCGGTACGCGAGCGCCCTCACGACGAGGTAGTCGAAGCCGCCGGTGAGCTTATCTCCAGCTGCGGCTACGACGAGGTCTCGCTGGTCTCGCTGAACACCTCGGACTATGGAGGCATCGACCGGCTCGTGGCCAAATTGAACCAACGCTATCCGAATCTAACCTTGTCTCTGCCGAGCTTACGCCTGGACGATTTCTCCATCAAGCTCGTAGAATCTCTGCCCACGCGCAGTCGCACCGGGCTTACCTTCGCCCCCGAGGCCGGCAGCGAACGGTTGCGCCGCGCTATCAACAAGGACATAACTGAGGAAAGCCTGCTGCAAACGGCCGCCGCCGCCTTCCAGCGCGGCTGGACCGGCCTGAAACTCTATTTTATGGTCGGCCTGCCCACCGAGACCCTTGAGGACGTCCGGGGCATCGTCACCCTGGTGGAAAAGGTGCGCGCCGAGGGCAAAAAGGCCAGCGGTAAAAAGCCGATGATCAGGTTGAGCGTCTCCACCTTCGTCCCCAAGCCGCATACGCCCTTTCAGTGGGCCGCCCAGCTGGACGAACAGTCCTTACAGGCCAGGCTGGATATACTCCGGCAGGGACTCAATATAAGAGGCGTGAAGCTGTCGTGGCACGACCCCAGAATCAGCCTGCTGGAGGCGGCGCTATCGCGGGGTGACCGGCGCACCGGTAAGACAATATACCGCGCCTGGGAGTTGGGGTGCCGGTTCGATGCGTGGACGGAGCAGTATAATCATGACAAATGGCGGCAGGCCTTTGCTGATGCCGGCTTGGAGCCAGGTTTCTATGCCTGCCGCGAGCGTCCCTCGGAAGAAGTGCTCCCCTGGTCTCACATCGATGCCGGAGTAACGCTTTCTTTCTTGAAAAATGAGCTCCAGCGTACCCTTAACGGCCAGGCTACGCCTGATTGCCGTATTGATGCCTGCAACGCCTGCGGCCTGGAACAAACGGAGAATTGCCTCCATAAGCCGCGGGGGTAGACGCATCAAAGTACAATACAATCTGATTACTCTAGGTCTGAGGAAAAGAATGATACGAGCCGGAAAAAATGCAGCCAGCGCCATTTCAAAAGGTATTTCTTTCTTTACCAGACAGGAACATGATTGGAAGGTCTCGGCATTACGTTCAAACGTAACCATGTTCCTCTACAGGCTCGTCCTCCCTTACATGGCGGTGTATACGATGGCTTTAGGAGCTACCGGTACACAACTGGGCATCATCAATAGCGTCGGGATGGGTGTTGCCGCCATATCTGGGTTACTGGGGGGAGGACTTATTGACAGGGTCGGGGTCAAGAAAATCTACCTCCTCGCTATCTTGATACTGGCAGCTTCATATCTGATCTACGGGTTCGCCGGCAACTGGCCGATCCTGATTGTCGCCATGGTGGCATACTGGCTCGGAAACAGTACCGCTTTTCTTGGTTGTAGCGTCTTGTGCGCGAATTGTCTGAAAAGTGAAGAGCGAGCCACCGGCATGTCTATTTGCGAGACTTTCGGGATGGGGCTTTTAAGCTTGGCAGCCCCGATGCTCGGCGCCTGGATAGTCACCGCTTTCGGCGGAATAAATGCCCAGGGTATCAGGCCGTTGTTCTTTGTTTCTTTCGCCGGGGTTGCGGTAACATTTTTTCTAGTCCTTTTTAAATTATCCAACCGCAACTGGAACACCGCCGGCAAGGCTACTCCCAGTTATTTCCAGGGTTTTTCACAGGTATTCCAGGAGAGGCGCAATCTGAAGCGGTGGCTGATAATCGCCTCACTGACCGGCATGGAAATGGGCATGGTCACTCCCTATGTTCAGCCTTATGCCAATCAGTTCAAGGGGGCCGACCAGTTTGTGCTGGGGGCCATGGTCACCGCGGGCGCACTGATACCCCTCGTGCTCGGTATCCCTTTCGGCAGGTTATCCGACAGGATAGGACGGAAAAAGGTAATTTACCTGACGTCGCTTCCCGTCGTGGTTTCATACGTATTGCTTATTTACGCTCCCAATCCCGCATCCTTAATTATCTCCGGTGCTTTACAAGGCTTTTTTGTTATAACCGGGATTACCACCAACGCCATGTCCCGCGAACTGGTCCCGCCGGAGCAAATGGGCAGGTGGATAGGGATCATGGGTTTTTTCCGGATGGGACTGGCGGCCCTCATGACATATGTCTGCGGCCTCATCTGGGATCATGCCGGGCCTCAATACGTGTTCTGGTTTATTACATTTTTTTACGTTATCAGGATACCGCTACTGATTGGAATGCCGGAGACTTTAAGACCGCGAGTCAAATCGGGATAAACAAGGAGAGGGGGTTTTCACCCCCTCTTTGAAATTCGCCCCAACGCTTTTTCTGTCTATTCCTGGAAGGCGGTTATGGCTACCAGTCTATCGCCTTCTTCCAGCGTCATGACCCGGACGCCCTGTGTGCTCCGGCCCTGGGTAGTGATGCCCTGCCGGGGGTCTTTTTCCTTCACCGGGGTCAGCGTTACCATACCCTCGGCGGATATCAGCATCACCTGCATTTTCTCGTTCACGACCCTGGCGGCGGTCAGGCTGCCCGTCTTGTCAACTATCCTGAACGTTCTCACGCCGCCGCCGGCGCGGTGCTGCCGCGGGTACTCGTCCAGAGGCGTAATCTTGCCGTAGCCTTTTTCGGAGACTACCAGCAGGTTACTATCCGGGTCGACTCTATCCATGCTGATGACGGCATCTCCTTCGGAGAGGCGCATGGCGCGCACACCCCCGCTCGTCCGGGAGGCGGCCCTGAGGCTGGAGACGCCGAAACAGATAGATTGGCCCTTACGCGTCACCAGAATAACATCGTCTTTATCGGTGGTCAGGCAGACGGCGACCAGTTCGTCTTTCGGCGCCAGGTCCATAGCGATAAGCCCGCTGCTCCGCACCACGCTGAAGTTATCTACCGCCGTTTTCTTTATCTCGCCCAGTTTAGTGGCCATCACCATATAGGCACCCGCGGGAAAACCGGTGGTAGCCACCAGGGCAGTCACCTTTTCGCCCTCTATAATCGAAAGCAGGTTGATAATCGCCAGACCTTTGGAAATCCGGGAGCTCCCGGAGGGAATTTCATGGCATTTCAGGTAAAACACCTTGCCGCGGTCGGTGAAGAAAAACAGGTCGTCGTGCGTATCGGCCACGGTGAGCTGCATCACGGCATCGAGCTCGCGTGTCACCTGGGCGATGATGCCCTTGCCGCCGCGGTGCTGCACGGAGTAGTTGCGGGAGGCCACCCGCTTGATGAAGCCGCGGCTGCTGAGCGTTACGACTACTCTCTCATGCGGGATGAGGTCTTCCTCGGTAAACTCGAGCGCCCCTTGCTCGAGGATAGAGGTGCGGCGCTCATCCCCGTATTTTGTCTTTAAATCCTCGATATCCTGTTTTATCAGGACGAGAATCCTTCTGGGATTGGCCAGCAGGTCTTCCAGGTAGGCAATGGTCTTGACGACCTCGGCGTATTCGTCCTGTATCTTCTGCCTTTCCAGGCTCGCCAGGCGGCGTAACTGCATATCGAGTATAGCCTGGGCCTGAAGCTGGCTCAAACTGAAGTTGGTCATGAGGTTCTTGCGGGCGGCTTCGGCCGTCTCGGAATTGCGGATGGTCTTGATTATCGCGTCAAGATTGTCCAGCGCTATTCTGAGGCCTTCCAGTATGTGAGCCCTGGCCTTGGCGTTTTTCAGGTCGTAGCGGGAGCGCCGGGTGATTACGATATGTCGGAATTCGATATAATGCTGTAAAACTTCCTTGAGGCTGATGACCCGGGGCTGGCCGTCCACCAGGGCCAGCATGTTGACGAAGAAGGAAGATTGCATGGCCGTAAATTTAAACAGGCTGTTGAGGACCTTTTGCGGCTCGGCCTCTCTTTTGAGCTCGATGACGACACGCATCCCCTGCCGGTCGGACTCGTCGCGCAGGTCGCTGATGCCTTCGATTTTCTTGTTCTTGACCAGCTCGGCGATGTCTTCGATAAGGCCGGCCTTATTCGTCTGGTACGGCAACTCGTTGATAATAATCTGGCGGCGCCCGGTCGTCGCGGTGGGGCTGCTGATATGGGCCTTGGCCCGGACGACGATTTTTCCGTGGCCGGTGGCGTAAGCGTTGCGGATGCCTTCACGCCCCTGGATGATGCCGGCCGTAGGAAAGTCCGGCCCTTGAATAAATTTACCAAGCTCTTCGACGGTGGCCTGAGGGTTATCGATGAGATGGCCGATGGCATCGCAGACCTCGCCCAGGTTATGTGGGGGGATATTGGTGGCCATGCCCACGGCGATGCCGGAGCTGCCGTTCACCAGCAGGTTCGGCAGCCGGGCGGGGAGGACAGTGGGCTCCTGAAGGCTATCATCGAAGTTCGGGATGAAATCGACAGTCTCTTTTTCGATGTCGACCAGCATCTCCTCAGCAATCTTCGCCAGGCGGGCTTCGGTATACCTCATGGCAGCGGGAGGGTCATTATCGATGCTGCCGAAGTTGCCCTGGCCGTCCACCAGGGGGTAGCGCATGGAGAAGTCCTGCGCCAGGCGCACCATGGCGTCATAGACTGAGCTGTCTCCATGGGGATGATATTTACCCAGCACCTCGCCGACGATACGGGCGCTCTTGCGGTGCGG
>CAZXYV010000138.1:0-5347 GCA_964645025.1 uncultured Dehalococcoidaceae bacterium
GGCATTTTACCCTCCTTTTCGATTTGTCTCAGCAAATTCTCCACCTGCTCCAGCCGCTTTTGCTCTTCACTCAGCCTCTGGCGGAGCTCCGCCTGTTTGAGGATAAAGATGTCCCGCATTTGAGAAGGGTTGAGGCTGTTGTTGATTAACGTGGCAATCTCTTCTAAAGAAAGCCCCGTGTCTTTCAGGGCGATGATGTAGTTGAGCCGGGGCAGCTGGTCAGCCGAATAGTAGCGGTAGCCGGTGAACTGGTCTACCTGGACCGGTTTCAGTAGACCGATTTCATCGTAGTAGCGCAGGGCTTTGACGGATGTCCGGCTGAGCCTGGAGAAATCGCCGATTTTGAACATTTAAGTTCTCCTGATTGGTATTTTTGAAAGCTTTCAGATAGAGTATAGAGCCTCCCGTAAGGGGAGAGTCAAGGGGGTATGAAAAACCCCTCTCCCCCGGGGTGCAGGGACCGGGGGAGAGGGGGCAGCCAAAGGGGGTGGGGGTAAACTTATTAATAATAGAAGGCCGTGCGCCTCCCGAACCACAGTCCGAGAAGGAAGACAATTAAAGCGCCGACCGCTATCCCCCCAAATAATGCCCACTTGGGGAAGACAAACGGGCCGGGGACATAGAACTCGCCGGCGCCGGTCCATTCGCTTTCGTTAGAGGCGGCATCGATGGCTTTAACTCTCCAGTAGTAGGCGGTATCCTTCGCCGCCAGCTTCAACTCTTCGGCTTCGGTCAGGGTGTAGCTGGAGCTATCGAGGCCGGTCTTATCCAGCACCAGCGTGCTTGCCCCGAAGCTTTTATCGGTAGCGACCTGCAATCGGTAGGTAACCGGAAGGCTGTCATCGGTAACATCCTGCCAGTCGAATAATACCGGCGATTTTACTTTAGCCCCGAGCATTGGCTTCAGCGGCGGCGGCACCTTGGGCGCGACTGATTCCACGGTGAATGTTTTCATGACGATATTGGTACCGTCGGAAACGGTGATTTTACGGTCGCCGTGCAGGCTGGCCGGTACTTTGAAAATAACCTGGAAGGTACTGTCGGTATTTACCTTCGTACTGGCTACTTCTTTATCATCCCATTTTATCGACACGGTGGCCCCGGGGGTAAAGCCGGACCCGCCGATGCCAATGGTAGCACCGATGGCCTGGCTGTTCTGGACAACGTTGATTATACCCTTGCCGGTGGACGTCGGAGGAGGCGTGGTGGTTGCAGGTGGTGTGGTGGTGGTTGGAGGGGGAGTGGTGGTAGTCGGAGGAGGAGTGGTGGTAGCTGCCGCTGTCACGCTAAACTCCTTGCTGACCGTGGCGGTGCCTACGGTAATCGAGATAGTGTGCGCACCGACAGTGGCCGATGACGGGATGGTCATGAAACTGGCAAAAACACCGCCGCTGGCTTGCGTGCTACCGCCGGTAATAGCAACCGCGGCGCCGTCAAAGGTGATGGTGATAGCGCCGGCGGGGAAGTTGGTGCCGCTGATAGCTACCTGTACGCCAGCTGCTCCAGTGGTCGGCGAGAGAGTTAGAGCGGCGGGCGCGCTAACGGTAAAAGTTGCCGTGGCAGTGGAGCTGCCGGCGGTAACGGTAATCGTATGGGCGCCGGCAGTAGCCGTGGAAGGAATCGTAATTATGCTGGCAAAACTGCCTCCGCTGCTTGTTTGAGTATTTCCTCCCGTAGGTGTAATTGCTGTACCATCAAATTGAATAACAAGGGTGGTGCTCGCAGGAAAATTCGCACCTGTCAAAATAACCCCCGTAGTCCCGGGAGCTCCGGAGGCAGGCTGGGGAGCGTCAAGGGAGGCGCCGGGGGTTACGGTAAAGGTTGTTACGGCCGCAATGACTTTGCTTGGGATTAAGGGGTTTGTCTCCATATATCGAGTCGTGGCATAAATATAGTAAGAAGTACCTGCGGTTACCGTAAGTGGCGATGCCAGACCCGCTGTACCTTCATCAAGGGTGGCCGGCAGGGTAAAGGAACCGGAAAAGGTGCCCGATTCATCGATAAAGACTCCGAAAACGACTTTTTTATACCGCGTGACGGTGGTATCGATTTGATTATTCACAGCAGCCTGTGTGTCGGACATATAGATGTCAAAGTAATATGCCGTTGTTGTTTGAGTATACCCTGTCCCTGAATAGTTTATTCGGTCGCCGACCTTGCCCTGCGTGGGGCTAAGGACGAAACTCACTGCTGCTAAAGCCGGGGTGGCGGGGATAACCGCCATCAGAATTGACAGTATGGTTATGGTAATAAGCCATCTGAGAATCCTTTTGTGTTTCATGGTAACCTCCTGGTTAATATAACGTAAATCCTGGGATTTGGTAAGTGGGCTGATTTTCCCTGACGATTTTTCATAGTATCAGCCTTCTGCGGGCACCCCGATTAGGGTTATAAGTCCCGGCAAAGTTGTCCAGGGTATCCCTGTTGATGAGCCAGGTGTTGTGGATTTTATACGCCGGTAAATCCCCCTGGCGGCATAGCCTTTTTACCGTTTCCGGATGGACCTTCAAACGGCGGCCGGCCTCGATTACGTCAAGATAGTTGTCCCAGACAGGCATATGGCTCTCTTAACAATTTATTAATAAATATTGCTTTATCAAAGCAATTATTATTAGTGATTTTAATACCGGAAACACATGTTTGTCAAGTGCCTTTTCCATCACTCGTAATAAAATCGGGGCTGGCTCTTTTAGTATGACAATAACAGACCGTACCGGTACTAAAAGAAGACAAAATTTCATTGACAGAATAGAACATACGTGCTAATCTTGGGCTGTTTGGTTGGAGAGGTGTGCCATGGATTTATTGACGAGCGAGATTAGCGGAGACGTCACGGAACTGGAAGCGGAAAAGACGGAACAGAATGAAAGAGACTTACCGCCGGAATATTGCCACTACAAGGATAAAGGCTGCGAGTATGCCAAAGCCTGCCTCGATTGTCCCTTCCCGCAATGCCTGTACGATGAGCCCAGGGGAAAGCAGCGCTGGCTTAAAGAGTTGCGTAACCGCGAGATAAACCGGCTTTTTGAGGCCGGGCGGAAGGTCAGGGAGCTGGCAGTGATGTTCGACGTCAGCGACCGTACGGTACAAAGAGCGGTCAGGGGAGCCTGCCACCGGAACTGACCCGATATCATAAAAGGAAATCAGGTAAAACAAAAGCTGCTTTAAAAGGAGACAGAACACGATGAACGAGATAGTTCTTTCACAGCTGGCACGTCTGGATACGGAGAGGATAAAAAGCTACCGGGAGCTGCTGGACTTTTACTACGGACGGCAATGGGAAGGGCGGGAAAGGCGGGGCGAAAGACGCCTGACCTTTAATTATGCCAAGGTCTTCGTAGAGAAAATAACGTCCTACCTGATGGCTGACATCAGCTTTGTCGTTGACCCGTTCGAGGACTCGGAAAAGGCAAGAGACAGTGCCAGGCGGGCGGAGGCGGCCATCTATAAAGTCTACGCGGATAATCACCTGGAGCAGCTCGACCTGGAGACGGAAATCGACTGCGCCGTGATGGGGGACGCCTGCTATAAGGTAACCTGGGATGCCACCGAGGAGAGGGTCAGGGTGACGGCACCCGATGTCCAGGGTATTTATGCCTGGTGCGCCGGCGACGATATTTCCAGGGTATGGCGTGTCGCTGCCCGGTACCGGCTCTCCGCCGAAGAGGTCGAGCTCCTGTACGGGGTAAAGCCCGCGGGCAAGACGGCGGTCATCGTCGAAGTCTGGACGGACCGTGATTTCGAGCTTTACCTGGATAATGCCCTGTTGGAAGCCAAGCCCAATCCCTACGGCTTTATCCCTTTCATCATCTTTCCCAATCTGCGCGAGCCGAAAAAGTTCTGGGGTGTTTCCGATTTACCGCAGATAATCGAATCGCAGCGGGAGCTGAACCGGGCCATGAGCCAGCTATCGCGGATACTGGAGCTATCCGGTAATCCCATCGCCGTGCTGGAGAACGTGGAGGAGTCCGAGGATATCGCCATCCGGCCCGGGGCGGTGTGGAACATACCGGAGGACGCCAAGGCCTACCTGCTCGACCTGCTACAGGGGGGCGGCATTAATTTACATATTAACTACATCGACATGATTTACCGTACCCTGCACGACCTGTCTGAATCGCCGCGGTCCGCTTTCGGCGGCCTGGCGCGGGACATCTCCGGTGTGGCTATGGAGATGGACCTCCAGCCGCTCCTGCAAAAAGTCAGGCGGAAGAGGATTATCCGGACGGCGGTATATAACCGGCGCAACGAGATGATTCTTAAGCTCCTGGCTCGGTACCGGGGTGAGGCATTCGGTGATAACCGCCTGCGTGTGGTCTGGGGGCCGGTGCTGCCCCGGGACATGGAGCGGAAGGTAAACGGCGAGCAGGTCATGGTGCAGACGGGTATCCATTCCCGCCGGACCGCTATGGATGAGGTGGGAGTGAAGGACCCGGACTATGAGTTCAAGCGGTGGCTGGAGGAGAGGGAGTCCATCCTGAAAATGAACCAGGAGCTTAATGCTAAAACCAGAAGGAATGGCGCGAGAGAGAGTGCTTTATCATCCCGGCTGGATGGCATTGAAGAGTAATCAGGAGGAAAAAATGGTAATGGAAAACGAACAGGCAACGAATATCGGGGTTGAAGAACCGGAGAACGCAATCGATAGTCCCGGACAGGAGAATGAAACCCTTAAGCGGGAAGTTGAGTCCGGCAAGGCGGCCATTGCTGAACTGAAGCAGGCGCTGGCGGCGAAAGACGCTGAGATAGCCGCCCTGAACCAGTCCCTGGCAGAGGCCCGGCGGGCGCTGGATGAGATGGGAAAATCGCTGTCACAGGCGATCGCCGCTTACCGGGAACTCGTGGTACAGGCGAATCCCGGCGTACTGGCCGAAATGATTACCGGTGGTTCCATCGAAGAGGTTAACACGTCGCTTAAAAGCGCCCGGGCCCTCATGGAACGGGTCAGGCGGGAAATCGAGGCGGAGGCCGCGCGGACGAGGATACCGGCCGGCGCACCGCCAAGGACACCGCCGGACATGTCGGCCTTATCGCCGCGGGAAAAGATTCAGTATGCCTTGGGGGGAGGGTAAAAAATGCCCAACATAGTAGTGTCCCCCTTTTATAAAGGGGGATAAAAGGGGGATTTTGGTTGTGGTAAAACAAAATCCTTCTCACTCTCCCTTTACGAAAGGGAGACGATCGATAGAGTCAATATCCAACAACAAAAATTAAAAGGGGAGGTAAGTTAACATGGCTTTAACATTAGCGGAGGCAGCCAAGCTTTCTAACGATATGCTGATGCAGGGAGTAGTGGAGACCATCGTCAAAGACTCGCCGGTCCTCCAGCGGCTTCCCTTCATCGAAA
>CAZXYV010000139.1:0-5339 GCA_964645025.1 uncultured Dehalococcoidaceae bacterium
TCAGAGTCCGTTACGCTGCTTCCTACGCCCTTGACCGGGAGCTTCTGGCCACAGCCCTGGGCTCCGGCCACAGCACCCCTCCTTACCAGATTATGCAGAGCCAAAAAGATATTGTGATTGCCAACCTCATTCCAACCAAGTATAACCTGGATAAGGCCAAGCAGCTTCTAACAGAAGCAGGCTATCCCAACGGGTTCAAGAGCACGCTGACGGGCCGTCCGACGATAATAACAACGGACCAGGTCTCCGCGGTTGCCGCCATGCTCCGCAAGGCGGGCATTGATGTGACCATAGATACCGTCACCGCCGCCAAATATGATTCCATGCGCATCGGCGGCACCTGGGACGGCCTGCTGGCGGAAAGTATGCTGGTCCAGACGAATAAGAACGATACTTTCATCTCTTACTTCACAGGACTGCAGTGGCAATACGTCAAGAAACCTCTCGGGTTTCAGGAAGCCTTGAACGCCTCGCTGGCCACAAGAGAAATCGACGCAACAGCCATCAAGACGATTATTCAAATCCTTTACGATAACATGACGGTAATACCGTTTTATGAAGAAGATTCCGTCAGTTTCGAATATAAGGGCTATCATCAAGACTATAACTACATGGATTATAACGGGGTGGATAGCCCGCGTTACGCGAATATATGGCTGGATAAGAGCCTCCGTTAAAGACCTTATGGCGGTGGCCAAGTTGGGGATTGGGAAAAGGCTTTAACAGGGAAAGCCTTATCTCGACAACATAGTGTACATGTTTGTAGCTGACTTGGTTACCGCCAAGGCCTCATCATGGCTGGAGAAGTGCGAGTGATGTTCCCTGTAGCGCTATCAGGAGGTTTACATAAGGATTCATGGTGGGCGGTAGAGGACTTTAACCACTGACCTCAGCGATGTCAACGCGGCGCTCTAACCAGCTGAGCTAACCTGAAAGCCCTGGTATATCCTGTCCCTAATTAACAAGCGGGTTAGATATACCGATAATGTCATTAAAAGGGGAAATTACTCATGGAAAAAGTCAAAATTGATACCGGCTATGTAACGGGAGCGCTTATCGGTGAACCGGGCCAGGAATTGAGCATCTACAGAAGTATACCTTACGCTGCCCCACCCGTGGGCAATCTACGCTGGAAACCGCCCCAGCCGGCCGCTCCGTGGCCGGGAGTGAGGGAATGCACGGCGTTTTGCCGGTACGCCCCGCAATCGTCGAGCCCGCTGCCCGGCACGCGTCCGGACCCGAAAGCGCCCCCCAGCCCCCGCCTTTCGGTTCCGCAAAGCGAGGACTGTCTGTATTTGAACGTACTTACACCGGCGCGAAAGCGTACGGATAAATTACCGGTGATGGTCTGGATGCATGGCGGAGGGTTCATTTTCGGCTCCGCCAACGAGCTGGTCTATAACCTTCCCCGGCTGCCGGGCTACGGCGTGGTGCTGGTCAACATAAACATGAGGCTCGGTCCGATAGGGCTGCTGGCCCACCGCCTGCTCTCGCAGGAATCACCCGAAGGCGTATCCGGTAACTACATGTTCCTGGACATGATAGCCGGGCTGAAATGGGTGCAGAAAAACATTGCGGCCTTCGGAGGTGACCCTAATAACGTCACCATTTTCGGCGAGTCCGGGGGCGCAGCCAAGGTAATCAGCCTGATGGCTTCACCCCTGGCCAAAGGTCTTTTCCACCGGGTTATCGCCGAAAGCGCCAGTCCTGACGGCAGGCCGCTTAAAGACTTGGAGGCAGTAGGGGATAAATTCTTTGCCCGGCTCGGCGTGGGCGGCGCCAGAGACCCGCTTCAAGCGGCGCGCGCCCTGCCATGGGAAAATATTATAGAGGTCGAGCAATCCCTCATCAGAGAACTCGGCGCCACGGGGCGCGGCGGGCTCTGGGACGTCGGTATCGACGGCTGGTTCATGCCGGAAAAACCGCTGGACATCTTCAAGGCCGGCCGGCAGCACCCCGTCCCTTACATCCTGACCGCTAACGCCGGGGAAATAGGCACGAGGATGGGCGCCTATCTCGTCCCGGCTTATCTGGGGCTATTCTCCGGGGCCGCCAAGACCGGCGTCAAGGTGCACGCCCTTATCTTCGACCGCGTTCCGGCCGGCTGGAGAAAAGAGGGTTGCGTCGCTTTCCACGCCGACGAGCTCGGCTATGTCTTCGGCGACTGGGATAACTCCACCGGTTTCTGGCAGGGCGTTTTCAGCATCGCCGGCCCATCGGGCGCTAAATCGCCAAACCCGGGTTTGAACGAGACAGACAGGAAAGTCGCCGAGATGACGATGAAAATCTGGACCAACTACGCGAAAAACGGCGACCCTGCCGTGAAAGGCCTGGTGGAATGGCCGGCGTGGGACAGCGCGACCGACCGCTACCTGTACATCAATGATAAACCGATGGTGAAAACAGGTTATTCTAAGCTTGCCCCTATTTTAAAATAGTAATATGCTAAGAAACGCGTGTTCTTGCTAGTAGACATTTTTTACAAGGAGGAAAATATCCATGAGAGCACAGGTCGTTCTTACCCCGCCGGAATCCAAGTGTTTCATATCCAAGGCCATCGCCAGGATGGACGTGGTAAAAAAGGCCGCGGCCGAGGGGACGATAGTCATCCATGCCAGCAGCACCAGTTACTTCCTTGTCAAGGAGCTCACCGGAGATATCCCCCGGACGGACCACTGGGTACACGGAGGGGTATTCCCGCAGGGCCTGTGCACAGAGGTGGGTGCGTCGCGGAAGCCCGGCCCTCCTCCACCACCTACCAGTGGGCCGCCGAAGAAATTCAACGCGGACTGGTTTCCGTTTAAATGGGTGATTAAAGACCACAAATTCACCTCCGGCATACCACTGGGCAAGATACTGGAGGAAATGCGCCCTGATGACGTCTACGTTAAAGGCTGCAATGCCGTGGATGCTGAATTCCATGCCGGCGTGCTGTTCGGCCATGATGGCGGCGGCACCATCGCGAGGGTGATGGGCGCTCAAGCGCAAAAAGGATTTAACGTTATTCTCGCCGTAGGCCTGGAAAAATTCATCCCTGGCACTATCCTGCAGGCCGCCAAAGCCACCGCCCGCAACGAGGAATTCGATTATGCCATGGGCATGCCCTGCGGGTTATTTCCCGTCAAGGGCGGCAAGACGGTAACCGAGATACAGGCTGTTGAGATTTTAAGCGGAGGTGCGAAAGCGATACCCATCGCCGCGGGGGGACTGGCCGGCGCTGAAGGAGCCGTCGTTTTGGCCATCGAGGGAGATAAAGAGCAGGTCACAAAGGTGATTGGTTTTGTTGAGGAGTGTAAAGGCGCCAAGCTGCCTCAAGCACGCCCCGTACCGTGCAATCTGTGCTCGAGTCCGGACTGCCGTTTCCCGATTAAAGATAAGCACTGGTACGTACGCTGGAACTGACCGGGATTCTCTGATAGAGATTATTTCGAGGAGATTGAAGAAGTATGGTTTTACCCAGAAAAATGAACGAGCCAGAGATACAGGAATTGCATCCCTGGTACAAACCGGGTAAATGGTTTACCTCACCGGCAACCTGGTTTCCCGAGGTCAGGGCCATGATGCCTAATCTCCCCAGAGAAGTTCATATCCAGGAAACTACCCTCCGGGAGGGTGAAGAGAATGTTTCGGTCTCTTTCACCATCGACCAGAAGGTAGAAATAGCCGGTAAGCTAAGCGAGATGGGGGTGGAGGCCATCGACTGTGGCTACATGGGCAATCCCTACCAGGAAGACACGGTCAAAAGGATACTGGCTGCGAAGGTCATCAGGCCGGAGACAAAACTCATTCTGAATAGGATGTGCGGAGATTTGATAAAACAGCTTGATGTGCTAAAGCAAGCCGCCGACCGCGCCGTGGAAATTGGCTGTACTGCCTTCGGGCCGGTGTGCCTCCTGGTGCCGGAGACTCCTAAAGAGCAAGCCGCCTATGTTGAGCTGGTCAGGTACGTTAAAGATAACCATCCCGACCTCAATATTTCCTTCGGGATAACCATGGCGTCCGGCAGTTTCCGGGTGTTGAAAAAAATGGGCATGCGTGAATACCATAAATTACAGTTGGAACTGGCAAAGCTGGTCACGGAGGCGGGGGTCGACCGTATTTCCATCGCCGATACGATGGGTTGCGCCTCGCCTTCGGCATGGAAATACATCGTCAGCAGTTTCAGGAAAGCCATAGGCCCGAAAAAAGGTCTGACCTGCCACAACCACAACGACTTCGGGCTGGCGGTGGGTAACGCCGTCGCCGGCATCGAAGGCGGCGCGGACTGGCTGGATGTTGTTATCTGCGGGCTTGGCGACAGGGCAGGGAACACCTCGTTCGAGGAAGTGGTGCTGGCGCTGGAGGGCATCTACGGCATTTCCACGGGCATAAAACTGGAAAAGCTCTATGACCTCGCCCAGTACGTACAGGAAGCCAGCGGGGCCTGGACACAGCACTGGAAGGCCGTGGTGGGCGACAGGGTCTGGGCGGAATCCTCTCACGCGGCCGGGCTGATACAGCTAAAACGGGAAGGGCAGAACTTTTTCGAGGCCGGTATGGAGGCCTGGAACCCTGAAATTGTAGGGCAGACTCACCAGCTGTTCTTCGGGAAGGTGGTTATTAACCCGAACGTCATCGAGGGGTTCCTGAAATATCTCGGACTGAAATATGATAAAGGGACGATAGATGCTATCGTAAAGGCGGGGCTGCAGGAAATCGATAAACGCGCTGCGCTCGGCCGGGACAGGTGGTTGACCGAGGAAGAAGTTAATACCCTTTGCAGGAAAATGGCAAAATAAACCTATCAATCATAAGGAGTTGGCAATGGGAAAAACTATAACCGAAAAAATCCTGGCTAAGGCTGGCGAGAAGAAGGAGGTTTCACCGGGAGATTATGTGTTTCTGACCTCGCCGTGCCCGGTGCCGGGGATAGGGAGGGGTGGGCCTCCGATTGAGGCGATGGGGGCCAAATTTTTCGACCCCAACATGGCTATCGTAATGGATGACCACGCCGGGGACGGCGGCTTCGGAGGGGTTATGGAGACCGAGGAACAAAGGGCGCGCATGCAGAAAAGGGCCAAAGCGCTCGGTATCCCCCGCGGCAACGTCTTTATCAATAAGGGTATCGGTCATCTGCTGGCGGCGGAGAACTGCTGGGCTTTACCCGGCACCGTTTACCTCTCGATAACCAACGGCCATTCGACGACGATGGGCGGTATCGGCGCCCTGGCGTTGACCCTGTCTTACGAGTCCACCGCTTACATGATTCTCGGCAGGACCTGGCTTCGAGTCCCTGAAAGTATCAAGATGGTCTTAAACGGTAAGCTGCAGGACGGCGTTATGTCCCGCGACATTTCCGA
>CAZXYV010000140.1:0-5336 GCA_964645025.1 uncultured Dehalococcoidaceae bacterium
CTTTTTCCCCTATTATAACAACATAACATTGGCAATGCCATTCAGACCGCGGAAATTATTTATGAAAAATCACCTCAGAGGTCGTTTAGCAATTTCCATAGTAATTAGGCTTTAATGTCATTGCGAGCGCAGCGTGGCAATCCCCTTGATATACTCAATCCGATAATAGAGATTGCCGCGGGCTCCGCCCTCGCAATGACGAGGTGTTTCTAAACCCTCTCACCTCTAGGTATTGACAGGCTATCATAGCTTGTAATAAAATAAGTCATTCTTTTACTGGGAAAGCGGGTAAACTAATGTATACTCTGAACCGGAAAGCGAATGGCTTTGTTGATGCTATCCAGCGTGGCATCATGCCAGGGGCTTGGTGTGCCTTCCGTTCAGTGACCACCTGATATCAGGTTTATAGTACGAAATACACTCAAGCCCGGGAGCAAAAACCCCGGGCTTAATTATTTATAGAGGGATATATGCTAAGTAATAATCAGGATGCCTCCGAGCATCAGATACATAACTATCAATCAAGGCAAAAAGTAAAAAAAAGCTTGAGATTGAGCGTGCTGGACGGCAGCGCCTATGCCGCGATGCTGGGGCTTACCCAGAACTATGTTACCCCCTTCGCCCTGGTGCTGCAAGCCACCACCATGCAGATAGGACTGCTATCCAGCGTGCCCGGTTTCGTCACCGCGTTCTCGCAACTGGCTGCTCCGGGTCTGGCTGAGCGGGCCGGCAGCCGCAAGCGTATGATATTGCCGGCGATTTTCATTCATGCCCTGATGTGGCTTCCCGTTTTTCTTGTTCCTTATCTTTTCCGCTCAGCAGGGGTATGGTGGCTCATCGGGCTGGTTACCATCTGCTATGTTACCGATTCCCTTTCTTTTCCTGCCTGGGGCAGCATGATGGCGGACCTGGTGCCCGAGGAGCTCCGCGGCCGGTATTTTAGCTTCCGGGGAAGAATTGCAGTTTTTATCACGCTGGTTTTCTCTCTCCTCGCCGGCGGGGTGCTCCAGATTTACTCCGGTAATGTGTTCATCGGCTTTGCTATCATCTTCGGCGGGGCGATGGTCTTTCGATTTCTCTCTTTTTTCTTTGTCTCACGGATGTATGAACCGCCCGTCGCCCGCGAACGGGATAATGCGCCGAGCGTGATTCAAATAGTAAAGACCCTGGGGGCCTCGAACCTGGGCAAATATATGGTATATATCGCCCTGATATACTTCGGCATGATGATATCCGGCCCGTTTTTCTCCGTCTTCATGCTGCGGGAATTGCATTTTAACTACCTGACTTACACTATTGTCACCTCGGCCACTGTCGTAGCCAACATCTTTTTCCTGCCGTTCTGGGGCCGCCGGGCGGACCGGGCGGGTAATATGAAGATAGTCCAGATAACGTCCTGGCTAATGCCCGTTGTCCCGCTGCTCTGGCTGGTCAGCTCCAACCCGGTCTATCTGGTCTTCGCCAATATTGTCAGCGGATTCACCTGGTCAGGATTCAACCTGTCTACTATTAACTTTGTTTACGATGCCTCGGAACCCGGCAACCGGACAAAACATCTAGCGGTGTTTAACTCGATTGCGTGGCTCGCCATCTGCATCGGCGCTCTGGTCGGCGGTTATCTTATACCGCATCTTCCCCATATGCTTGGCTATCAGATACGCACCCTGTTTACTATTTCCGGCGTCCTGCGCGGCCTGATTGTGGTCCTGCTGCTGCGTACTATCTTCGAGGTGCGCCGCGTGCCTAAACTGAGCACGCTCAGCGTCCTGCTCGGCCGTTACGGAGCGACAGATAAGAAAAAGGGTAAAGAGGATTAGTATGCGGAATATGCGTCTCCGTCGCTTTTCAGGAATACCCGGCTGAACGTGATATAGATTACATTAATATCCGCTACCGTGCTCATATAATACGAGTGGTTGCTTTTTCCGGCGGATAATTCCGTCTTGAAGGGAGGTGGTTGGATGACATTCGATTTTAATATCATGGTCGGTGGGGAGGCTGGGCAGGGCGTACAGTCCGTGGGCATGATACTGGCGAAAACGATGGCCTACGGCGGTTTCCATGTCTTCGCCGACCAGGACTATGAGAGCCGGATAAGGGGAGGACATAACTTTTTCCGGGTCAGGGTAAAAGACAGCGAGGTGCTGGCCGTTTCCCCGGACCTGGACATGCTGGTAGCGCTCAACCAGGAGACAATAGACCTGCACGCGAAGGAGCTTAAGAGCGGAGGAATCATTATCTTCGACGGGGAGCCGGCTAGACTGAAGGCCGAAGGAGCTAAAGTCCTCAATGTCCCGCTAATCAAACTGGCCGAAGATATGGTTAAAAATAAGCTCATGGCCAATACCGTGGCCGTCGGGGCCGTCCTGGGACTCGTCAACTACGACTTCGACCTGCTGGCATTTATTTTAAAAAACGAGTTTTCCCGGCATGGCGAGAAGATTGTTAATGATAATATCACCGCCGCCAGGGCTGGCTACGACCTCGCTCGGGGACAGTGTGCCCGGATAGGGTGCCCGACTCTCCAGCCGAAAATAGGAGGCGAACGCCGTCTCCTGCTCACCGGCAACGAGGCGTTGTGCCTTGGCGCCATGGCCGGCGGCTGCAAGTTCCTCGCCGGTTATCCCATGACCCCTTCCAGCTCCATCCTGGAATATATGTCGGATAAAGGCCGGCAGTACGGCGTCGTGGCGGTGCATGTGGAAGATGAAATATCCGCCATGAACATGGCCGTGGGCGCCGGCTATACGGGTGTCCGGGCCATGGTGGCGACCTCCGGGGGTGGCTTCGCCCTCATGGTCGAGGCCCTGGCGCTGGCCGGTATGACCGAGACGCCGGTCGTGGCAGTGCTGGGACAGCGTCCCGGCCCGGCGACCGGACTCCCCACCCGGACGGAGCAGGCCGAGCTCTGGTTCGCCCTGCACGCCGGTCACGGCGAGTTTCCCCGCGCCGTCCTGGCGCCGGCTACCGCCGCGGAGGCTTTCCACGCCGCCGTCAAGGCCTTCAACCTCGCTGAAAAATATCAAACGCCGGTGATTATCCTGACCGACCATCACCTGGCGACCTCTTACGCCACTGTTGACAGGTTCGATTTAAGCCGGGTCAAGATAGACCGTGGCGCGCTTCTCACCGATGCCGAGGTCAGCGAAATGACGGATTACCGGAGACACCTTATCACCAGCTCCGGTATTTCACCGCGGGCGTTGCCCGGTCAGGGGAAAGCGCTGGTGGTGACCGATTCCGATGAGCACGATGAGGCCGGTCATATGATAGAGGACGCCGTCACCCGCACCCTCCAGGTCCAGAAAAGACTGCGTAAGTTAAACGGCCTCCGCCGCGAGATGGCCGGGCCGGAACTCCGGACTTCTCCCGGCGCCGTAGTAACGCTCATCGGCTGGGGCAGCACTTACGGCGCCATCAGGGAAGCCGCCGCTATGCTCGAGCAAGACGGCCGGCCGGTCAATACCTTCCATATTAGTGAAATCTGGCCCTTCCCGGCGGAGGCGGTGGCGGCGGCACTGAGCCAGGGCCGGAAAAACATCGTCATCGAGGGCAATGCCACGGCGCAGATGGCCGGCCTGATAAGGCGCGAGACCGGCCAGAAGGTGGACGCTACGATATTGAAATTCGACGGCCGCCCCTTTTCCCCGGCAGAAATAGCAGGCCGCCTGCGCGAGGAGGTCGGGAAATGGTGACACTTAATGACTATGCGACGACGATACCCATCGCCTGGTGCCCGGGCTGCGGCAACTTCGGCATACTACAGGCCGTGAAAAAGGCGCTGGTGGCGCTGGAACTGGAGCCCAGGCGGGTGCTCTTCGTGTCCGGCATCGGGCAGGCTCCCAAGCTGCCCCATTACACGCAGGGCAATATCTTCAACGGGCTGCACGGTCGCACTTTGCCCGCCGCCACCGGCGCCAGAATCGCCAACCACGACCTTACCGTCATCGGTATCGATGGCGACGGCGGCGCTTACGGCGAGGGCGTCGGCCACCTGCTGGCGGCAGTGCGGCGCAATGTCAATATGACCTACCTCGTGCACAATAACCAGGTCTATGGTCTGACCAAGGGACAGGCCTCGCCCACCAGCGATACAGGTTTTATCACCAAAACGACCCCATCGGGCGCCGGACAGCCGCTCAACCCGCTGGCGCTGGCGCTGGCCTCGGATATCAGCTTCCTGGCGCGGGGATTTGCCGGGGATATCGAGCACCTGAGCGGGCTTATCCAGGCGGGGGTACAGCACCGCGGCTTTGCCCTCATCGATATTTTGCAACCGTGCGTCTCTTTCAACCGCCGCAATACCTTTGCGTGGTACAAAGAGCGGGTCTATAAACTGGAGGATGCAGGCTACAACCCCGCCGATAAAGCCGCCGCCCTCGTCAAAGCGCAGGAGTGGGGCGACCGGATACCTATAGGTATCATTTATCGGCAGGAAAGGCCGGTTTTTGAGGAGCAGCTACCGCAGCTGAAAGAGATGCCACTGGTAAAACAGCCCATTGACCCGATGAAGATTGAAGCGTTGCTGGATGAGTTTTAACAGTACTGGATATCGGCGCTGGGATAGACGGCTACCTTAGCTCCGGGACCGTGGCTCTTTTTGAGCAAATCCAGGACATCATCCCAATCGTCCAGCAGGACCACTTTTTCCGTGTCTTCCAGGTAGTTTTTGCTGGAAAGCTCGGGGTACTCGCTGAAGATGATGACCCGGTTGACCTGCGGCGGCGGCTTCATCCGTAGTTGCAACTGCCCGCCGATGCTATTGCCGAAGGACCCCATCAGGTAATGGGTCACCTGCCCTTCCGGGGCGTTGGCAATCAGGACGACGTCGCCACCCCGGCGGCTTACCGAGGGGAAGGCGATGAGCAGACCGGAAGAGGCCTCGCTGGCCTTGGCGAAAGAATTGGCAATAACGATATCCCTATCCTTCGCCAGGGGCGTGAGATAGTGTTTTTTGGCTTCGGCAAGCGCGGCGGCATAAGCCGGGGTGGGGGCGCCGGCGTAGATGGCTACCGTCTCGCCCCACATATTGACTACGGCGTCAATCTTCATATCCAGCCCGACCAGGGCAGCCGCTTCGTCAACGTCCCGGCGCCGGGGGTTATTCTCAAAGACACCCATGCCTGTAACCGTATCCTGAAACCCGCTTTCTCCCGAAGATACCGGCGGGGCATGGAGGGCGGCAATCGTTTCGTAAGCGGCCACGCCGGGTAAGAGTATTTTACCACCGCCGCCAAACCCGGCCATGATATGCGGCACGATGGAGCCGATGCCGATTTTAAGGTCGCACCTCATCACCTCGGCGTTGATACAGACCCGGGTGCCGCGCGCGGTCG
>CAZXYV010000141.1:0-5318 GCA_964645025.1 uncultured Dehalococcoidaceae bacterium
AAGCCTGTGACGATTACGGTATGGTGATGGCTTACTCCGGCATCAGGCTTTTCCACCATTAATTATTCCGAGTTGAAAAGAAAGCTATTAACATTTCCTCTCCCCATTGTGGGCTTCGTCGTGAGCTCAGCCGAACGGAGAGGATTAAGGTGAGGGGGGAAATATAACCTCACCCTGACCTCTCCCATCAAGGGAGAGGAGTTGATTGATTAGAGCGTATTATGTTTGTACTGGGCACGGCCGGTCATATCGACCACGGCAAATCGCTACTGGTCAAGGCGCTGACCGGGATAGACCCCGACCGCCTGCGTGAGGAGAAGGAGCGGGGCATGACCATCGAGCTGGGTTTTGCCTGGCTCAAACTGCCCTCTGGGCGTGAAGTCGGCATCGTCGATGTGCCGGGGCACGAGCGCTTTGTCAAGAACATGCTGGCCGGCGTGGGCGGCATCGACATGGCCCTGCTTATCGTGGCCGCTAATGAGGGCGTCATGCCGCAGACCCGGGAGCACCTGGCCATCCTCGACTTAATCGGGGTGCGGCGGGGGATAGTGGCGATTACCAAGCGAGACCTGGTGGACGCGGACATCCTGAGCCTGGTCAGAATGGAAGTCGAGGAGCTGGTAAAAAACACAGCGCTGTCACGGGCGCCTATTTTAACCGTCTCGGCGTTAACCGGCGAGGGACTAAAGGAGCTTATCGCCGCTATCGATGCCATGCTTAATCAAATCGAACCCAGGCCTGACCTCGGGCGTCCCCGCCTCCCCATTGACCGCATTTTTACCATGGCCGGCGCCGGTACGGTAGTTACCGGCACGTTAATCGATGGTGCGCTCTCAGTAGGGCAGGAGGTGGAAATCGTCCCCTCCGGCCTGAAGTCCCGTTTGCGCGGATTGCAGACGCATAAATCGAAAATCGCTATGGCCGCTCCCGGCAGCCGGGTGGCGGCCAATCTGGTGGGGGTAAATACCGCCCAGCTTCAGCGCGGCGATGTCGTCACCACGCCCGGTTGGCTGCAACCGGCGCAGATGGTCACGGTGAAGCTCAGCCTGATTGCCTATCTCAAGCGTCCCCTGCGGCACGGCGCGACGGTCAGCTTTCATACCCTGGCGGCCGAGACGATGGCCCGGGTACGCCTGCTGGAAGCGGACGAGCTTCAGCCCGGCGGCACCACCTGGGCGCAGCTTTCGCTGGAGGGCCCGGTAGCCGCCATTCAGGGCGACCGGTATATCATCCGCTCGCCGATGGAGACCCTGGGAGGGGGCGGCATTATCGAGGCACAGGCGAAGAGGCTGCGGCGCTTTCGACCGGAGATTATCGAGAACCTGAAAGCGCGGGAGGGGGGCAACTCGGAAGATGCCGTCCTGGCGCTGCTCGAGGCCCAGCAACCACTGGAGCTTGCCGCCCTGGCGATGCATTCCAATCTGCCGGCGGACAAAGCTCAAACCGCGATTGCATCGCTTATTCAAGAGGGAAAAATCACCGGCCCGGGCGTGGGCGAGCACCGTTTGCTTTTTACGGCGGCCGGCTGGACGCGACTGGCGGGAAAAGTTGTGGCCGCGCTCGGTGAGTATCACCAGAAGTTCCCGGCCCGCGCCGGGATGCCGAAGGTTGAGCTCGGCAGTAGATTAAAGCTGGGGACCTACGTGGCGGCAGTGCTGGCGAACCTGGTAGGCCAGGGCGTTATCATTGAGGAAGGCGGGCATCTCCAACTGCCGGCTCATAAAGTCCAGCTGACACCAGCCCAGGTGGGGAAGATTGATACCTTTATGAAATCTCTGGTCGGCAATCCTTTTGCCCCGCCCGCTGAATTTCTCCCCGAGCCCGACCTGGTTAATATGCTCATCGCGCAGGGTAAGGTGGTGAAGGTCAACGATAATATCATCTTTGCCGCCCCGGCTTATCACGAAATGGTGACGAAAATTACAGCGCAAATCAAGGCCAACGGCAGGGTGGGATTAGGCGAGGTCAGGGATATGTTCGGGACGAGCCGCAAGTATGCCCAGGCTTTGCTCGAGTATCTGGATAGGGAGAAAATAACCCGCCGCGTCGGCGATGATCGGGTGCTGTATTAGTGCCGGATTATTGTGTAAAATAGCAGAGAGGATTGAATATGTTGTACACGAAGATACTTGTCCCGCTGGACGGCTCGGAGCTGGCCGAAGGTGTGCTCCCCTACGTGAAATGGTTTCTCGAGGTCTCTGAAGTCAATGAAATCGTTTTCCTGCGCGTGGTCGAGCCTTTCCGTATCGCGGGCGGGTTGGAAGCCCAGGTAACGTCGGAAGAAAAAGACCGTATCGAGAGGGACGCCGTTGGTCTGGCCAGCGACTACCTGGATAAAATCGCCGGTCAGTTTAAAGAAAGCCGTATCAAAATAGACCGGGTGGTACTCGTAGGCAAACCCGCCAAAACTATCGCCGGGTGTGTTGGTAAAAGCGATGTCGACCTTATCATTATGGCCACGCACGGGTTATCCGGGGTGCATCGCTGGGTGCGGGGTAGTGTCGCCGATGAAATCGTCCACGCGGCCCGGGCGCCGGTTTTCCTCGTGACGCCCCGGGACAGGCCGCCGGACCAGCCTGATTCACCGCCGGCCTAGGCGGTAGAACAAATACGGTATTATTCAACGTTTTTGAAAACCAGGCAGATATCGTCGTCGGTCTGGGTAATTACTTCGTCCACCATCGGGATGTTGCTCAGGATATCGAGCAACGGCAGCGGCTCCAGGACGTCGAATACCACCGACATCTCTTTTTCCGAGGCATATTCCTGGAGGTATTTGATGTTTGGTATATGGACAAGGTATTTTTTCAGTTTTTTCAGGTACTGATAATCGAATGATTCTGAAATTGATTTCATCTCCATCTGCCCGTTGAAAAGAAAGCCGTTCCCGTTGTTACTGTTGGTTGTCTCACCTATCAGGCGTATCGCCAGCGTGGGATTATCTCCTATGGCCAAGGTCTGTCTGGGAGGTGCCGCGACGGCTTTCTCTTCCCTGGTTGTTTTACCGACCTCTTCGAGCCTGGCCTGGGTCTCCGCAACAATCTTGGTAAGCTCGATGGCTTCGGTTTGCAGATTCGTTTCCATCTCGTTAATTGTTTTCTTGGCTTTATTTACGATTTCCGTAATGAACTGGCCTACCTGCCGGGTGCTCATGGAGACATCGGCCAGCATTTTACCGGCTTTTTCCTGCGCCTCGGCCATAGAGCGGGAGGCCTGCGCCTCGGTCTCATGGCGGTATTTCTCCGTAATATCCCTGATGATGTATTCGGCTTCCCGTTTCGATTCGGCGATGACTTCTTCTCTGACTTTTTCCGCGTCCCGGCTGGCCCGCTCGACAATCTCGGCGGCCTCTTTCCTGGCTTTTTCGATGATTTTATCTACCTGCGATTGGGTCCTTTTTTTGGCTTCTTTTTTAGCGCTTTCTTCCGCTTCTTCGATGATTCGCTTCGCTTCGCGCCGGGCTTCGTTAAGAATCTCGGCGGATTCCTCAAAGGCCGGCCGCGCAACCTCGGCCCGTGTATGGGGAGCCTCGGGTCTCCGGATCAGTTCCGGCCTTGCAGGGGGCGCGGTGACTGGCGGCACCGGAACGCTGTTATTGACAGCTTCGGGTCTGTGGGCTGGTTCCGGCCGATCAGGGGGCATGGCAGCTGGCGGCACCGGGATGCTGTTATTGACAGCCTCGGGTCTGTGGGCCGGTTCTGGCCGGGCAGGGGGCATGGCTTCTGCCTGTATCGGAGGATAGTTATTAAAAGCTTCAGGTCTGTGGGCCGGTTCCGGCCGGTCAGTAGGCGTGGTCTCTGCCGGTTTCGGAACGCCGTTATTGGCTACCGCTTCCGGCCTGGACGGCGCGGAAATTACCTCGATTTGCTCGTTTTCATCGGTACCGTTCTTACCCGGCGTGCCCTCAACTGAGATGAGACTTTTTTCGGTACGGCGCGTTATTTCCTCGATTTTGGCGCGATATTCCTCAAAAATCTTGGAAAACTCATCCTGTTTAAGTTCGGTACCGGCATCCTGTTTCATCATCAGACATCATCCGTTCTGCCTCAGGCAGATGAGGCCTATGCGAAATAATCACAGTTATCCCCTTTTATATTTTATGCCGCTTCTACCGGTCTGGATATAGGTAGATAGTACCAATTAGTAAATTATTACCCTTTATTTTAGTACTGGGTGCTAGCTTTTATATGACTTCCCGATGTGGTTGGTATCACGGAATCATTAAAAAGTGTATCGCCTGGTCTTGCCTGCATAACAATGTGCGTAACCTCCAGGTAGCGATTAAGTACCCCCCGGATAATTACTTATGTTGGATGTTAATTAGAGGGTAAATTCATTATCCTTGATATCAGGAGGAGGTGCAGGCATATGATAACGAACATACACTTTGAGGTCTTTGCTTCTGGAATGAAGGCTAAACTAGACCCAACTTACCGCCGGGGTTTTGAGGGCCACCGACCTTCGGACAGGGCGGAGATCCTGGGCAGGATTGCGAGAAGCAGCCATCAGCCTTTTATCCCGTTCACAACTATAAGAAGATTATGTGAGACCTTTGGCAGGAGATGGTAGTGGTCCGCATGGGAAATAGCTCAATAACATGCTCACTCATTATGGGATTGGGATTTCCTCGGTTATCTTTAAGCTGATACGCTATTGAGGCGTGAAAGAAATGAGCTGTAAGGTCGAAGTTAACGCTAGCGGGAGTGCCAATGAGTCTGACCCATCGAAAGAACCGGTCACGGCCATTTAGTACTAAAATAACATCTATTTTGGAACCAAATTCATCTGTACTTAAATGATGATTGATAAGATAATTAATAATAATCGTTTCAATAGAAAGTAAAGAAACAACGGGGAATAATGCCGTATGAGGAAGGATATTCTCAATTTCAATTATCGAGAAAATGGTTTCACCCTGATTGAACTTGTGGTGGTTGTAGCCATTCTCGGTGTGCTGGCGGCCGTGGCTGTACCTAACGTCGGTAAATTTATCGGTCATGGAAAAACACAGTCTTATGATGCGGAACTACACAATGTCCAGACGGGTGTCATGGCCATGCTGGCGGAGAGTGATGCCCAAATGCTCGATTCAGCCTATAATGGTATTAATGATATGGACGTGGTCACCGCTGATAACGCCTCTTTAATATTGAGTGGCTATATGTTAGGACTCAATGCCAATGGCACCGTGAAAACGGGTTGTACTTATACGATATCTCAGGATGGCGGTGTCATTTTACAGTCAACCCCTTAGGCAATCAGTGGCTTAAAGGCTGTTGACTGGCGGGAGCGCATGGGAGTCGAACCCACCGAAGACA
>CAZXYV010000142.1:0-5285 GCA_964645025.1 uncultured Dehalococcoidaceae bacterium
GCTACGGGCATACCGGCCCCATGGCCGACCAGCCCGGCTTCGGCAGTATTTTGACCGCCGTAACCATGATGGATACGGTAGTCGGCTGGCCGGACCGACCCCCGGTTCCCCCCTCCACCTATTACACCGACCAGCTATCGCCGATGTATGCCTCGCTGGCCATCATGGCCGCCCTCGACCATCGCCGCCGTACCGGCAAGGGGCAGTACATCGACCACGCCCAGATTGAGGCCGGGCTGAACTATATGACCCCCCTCATCCTCGATTACCAGGTAAACAGCCGGGAGCTGGCGCTTAAAGGCAACAAGAGCGATTACGCCGCGCCGCACGGCATCTACCATTGTAAAGGCAATGATAGATGGGTTGCCATCGCCGTAGAGACCGACGCGGAGTGGCAGAGCTTCGTTAAAGCTATCGGCAGTCCTACATGGGCGCAGGACAAGAAATACGCCAAATCAGCCGGCCGGGTAAAAAACAGCGAAAAGCTCGACCACCTGGTGGAAGCATGGACATTAAAACATACCCCTGAAAACGTCCAGGACAAACTCCAGAGCGCCGGCGTCGGCGCGGGGCTGGTAGCCAACGCCAGAGACCTCGATAAAGACCCGCAGCTCAATCACTACAACTTCTACCGGGAGCTCGACCATCCTTACATGGGCAAGCTGCGTTACTACCACCCCGCCGGGGTAAAACTATCGGCCGTGGAGGCCGCCATACAGCGTCCCGTCCTTATCGGCGAGCATAACGACTATATCTGTACCGAGATACTCGGCCTGTCCCGGGGAGAGTACGACCGCTTGAAGCAGAAGGGCATCTTCGAGTAATCTCATGCCAATGAAACACCGTATAAGGACGCCAAACAAGCTCTCATCCCGGCTTGGTTAGCTGAGCAAAGTGGCAGGACACTTGATGTCCTGCGCTAACTTCCCTCAGAGATGGCTCTAACTCGCTACAGTCGGCCTTGGCATAAGAACACCGGGGATGGAAACGGCAGCCAGCGGGCGGGTCAATAGGACTCGCTATTTCTCCCGAAAGGGAGGGAGCCAGTCTGACTCGACCCGGTTCCGGCCTGGGCACTGCCGAAAAGAGTGCTAAAGTATACGGATGCAACGGGTTGGAGAATACTTCCTCCGTGTCACCCATCTCCACGATTTTACCCAGGTACATCACGGCGATTTGACTCGTCACATGCCGCATCATCGCTAAATCATGGGCAATGATAAGATAAGTAAGCCCCTGTTTTGCCTGAATATCCGCCAGCAGGTTCAGTATCTGGGCTCGGATTGATACGTCCAGGGAGGATACGGGTTCGTCAAGGATAACCAGTGAGGGCTCTAATACCATGGCTCTGGCTATCGCGACTCTTTGTTTTTGCCCGCCGCTCAATTCATGCGGATACATCTTCAGGCTATCAGGGGTGAGCCCCACCAGATGTATTATCTCTTCTGTCCTTTCCTTAATGGCCTTTTTAGACAGTTTTAAGGGTTGAACCTCCATTGGTTCACTCACGATGTTGCTATTACGCATACGAGGGTTAAACGAACTGGCTACGTCTTGAAAAACAGCCTGTACGCGAGTGCGGTACCACATCGTCTCCGACTCGGTGAACTGCAGTACATTTTTCCCTTCCAGAAGAATGGAGCCGCGGGTGGCCCGTTCCAGGAGTAAAATGAGTTTTGCCACCGTCGTCTTGCCGCTGCCGGATTCTCCGGCAATGCCAAAACTGGTTCCCTTATCGATGGAAAAGCTTATGCTGTCAACGGCTTTAAGTAGCTTGTACTTCCTCAGGAGCAGTCCCTTATCGTATACCGGAAAGTGTTTCACCACATCATATAACTCCAGAAGAGACCCCATTATTTCCCCCCTCTATCTAAGAGCCAGCATGCGGCAGACCGGCTGGCGTTGACCGGTATCATGGGAGGATATTCCGCCTTGCAAATATCCATTACCCTAGGACAGCGAGGACTGAAACCGCAGCCCGGCGGCAACCTTAGAAGGTTGGGGGGTTCACCTTCAATTTGATACAACCTTTTTCTCTGGCTTCCCAGTTTGGGTAAAGCCTGCAAAAGCGCTTGGGTGTAAGGATGTGCGGGGCCGGCATATATCTCTTTGACCGCTCCGCTTTCAACAATTTTGCCGGCATACATTATCGCTACCCGGTCGCAATTTTCGGCCACGATGGCAAGGTCATGAGTAACAAATATCAGGCCCATGTTTGTCTGTAGCTGCATTTCCCTCAGGAGCCTGAGAAACTGGTCCTGGATAGTGACATCCAGAGAGGTAGTTGGTTCATCGGCGATAAGCAGTTTTGGTTGACGTGCTATCGCCATCGCCGCTACCACTCTTTGCCTCATACCTCCACTGAACTGGAAGGGATAATCATGCAACCGCCGTTCTGCCGAGGGGATTCTGACACGCCTGAGAACATCTATCACTTTATCTCTGATAGCCGTCTTCGCAGTCTTGTCACCTTCGAGTCTAAACACTTCGGATACCTGGTTCCCGATTGAATAGACGGGGTTTAGAGACATCAAAGGGTCTTGCAGTATCATCGCAATCTTCTTGCCACGATACTGTCTCATCTCCCGCTCGTCCTTGGTCAACAGGTCTTCTCCTTCAAAGATAACCTTACCCGCTATGGTGCGACCGGCCGGCTGTGGCACCAGCCTGACAATAGAAAAACAGGTGATACTCTTCCCGGACCCGGACTCTCCCACGATGCCCAGCGCCTCTCCACGGTTGACATAGAAGCTCACCCCATCAACCGCTTTGACCACGCCGGCTCTGGTAAAAAAATGAGTCTTCAGGTTTTCTACTGATAAAAGGCTCTCTTGCGTCATTTCTAATGACCAAATTCCTATACTTGCCGTAGTTTCGGGTCCAGAGTGTCCCTTAACCAATCTCCCATCAGGTTGGCTCCCAGAACCGTCACCATAATCGCCAGCCCGGCAAAGGTAGGTATCCACCAGGCCGTTGAGATATATATCCTGCCATCCGATATCATCAGACCCCACGCGGAAGCGGGGGGCTGCACCCCCACCCCTAAAAAGGTCAGGGCGGCTTCTATCATTATGGCACTGCCTAGCTGAAGGGTAACTAAAACCATAATCGTGCTGACAATATTGGGGAAAATGTGTTTAATTAGTATCCTTCTCCGGCTACAACCGGCCACCTTGGCCAGCGCAATAAAATCACGTTGTTTAAGACTTAAGGTTTCCCCTCGGATGACTCTAGCATAAGGAGCCCAGAAAGTAATCCCGATAACTACGATAATACCGGTTAACCCCCCATGAATAGCCGCTGAGAACAGGAGAGCCAGTAGAATCGGAGGTATGGCCATTTGCATGTCAACGACTCTCATTATCAGATTATCCACGCCACCCTCTCCGTAACCCGCTATCATGCCTAACACTACCCCGACGGCACCGGCTATAGCAACACCACAGAGCGATACTATTAGCGAGCTTCTGGCTCCGATAATTAATCGGCTGAGAACGTCTCTACCCAATTGGTCCGTACCGAGAAAATACGACCAATCCCCGCCTCCTGCCCAGGGCGGAGCGATTAATTTTAAAGAAGGCTCAATGGCATATGCGTCATGAGGGGTAATCAGGGTACCAAAAATACCAAAGACTATCATCGGCAGGAGGAGGATGATAGGCACCCAGGGAAACCTCTTAATTACCGACCCCAAATCGCCCGCTCTAATATTATTGCCAAGTTCTATCACCTTTACCTGATTCACCTGACAACTCCTTAATCTCCCGTACCATGTGGTTACTTATATAGTATCCGCGGATCGATAACACCGTAAAATAAATCAACGACTAGATTGCAGATAACAAAAACGGAAGAAGTCAAAAAAATACCGGCCTGTACCAACGGGTAATCACGATTAGTGATGGCATCCATTATCAGCTTACCCAAGCCGGGCCAGGCAAAGACGGTCTCAATGACGACAGCCCCTCCCAGTAACGTAGCTAATTGCATACCGCTCATCGTGATAACCGGAATCAGCGCATTCCTTAGCCCGTGTTTCCAGACAACGACCCATTCCGGGTTACCTTTCAATCTCGCTAGCTTGATATATTCGTTCTCCAGAGAATCCACCATGCCGGAACGTGTCAGCCGCATCACGGCGGCCACCGAATACCATCCGAGTGCAAAGGCTGGCATGATAATATGCTCAATCCCCCCCTTCCCCGATGTTGGTAACCAGCCGAGCGTTACGGAGAATACCAGAATCAACATGATGCCAACCCAGAAAGCGGGCATGGATTGCCCGATTAAAGCAAACACCGTCCCCAGTTTATCCATCCATTTACGGCGTTTTACTGCCGAGAGAACGCCAATAGGGATTCCCAAAATTATGGTGATGAGAAAGGCGGTAACCGCTAATTCAATCGTGGCAGGTAAGCGAGCAAACACGAGGCTCATCGCGGGTGATTTATATATTATCGAGGCACCGAAGTCTCCCCTGAGCACGTTCTGTACAAAAATGAGATACTGAACTGGAATCGGCTTATCCAGGCCGAGTGAAGTCCGAAGGGCGAAAATGTCTTCTTTCGTGGCCGTATCAGGCAGCATCAGGAACGTGACATCACCTGATAGTCTGGTCGCCACAAAGATAATAATGCTAACCCCGATTATGGCAACGATACCCAATAATAGGCGCTTTAGCACATATCTGCCCATTCGTACACCTGCTGGGGGAACTAATCGATTGGTATTTTATCTTTATGCTATGATATTATAACTCTTAACCAATGTAAAGCTAGGCCGTAATTTCTATTTGCCTGAAAAAAGATGGCTGCGATAAAGAGTCTCGCCGAATACCTGGCTTCCTATGCTGCGTCAATAAGTTATGAGGAGTTACCACCCCGGGTGGCACATAAGGTGAAAGCCCTCCTCATTGACACGCTTGCCTGTGGGATTGCTGGCTATACTAGTGAGCCGTCACAGATAGCTCGCAGGATAGCAGAGGCAGTAACTCAGTGTGCTATACCCGCCGGCATTTTAGGGAGTGGGCAGAAGTCTACTCCGGAGCTAGCAACCTTTGCCAACGGTGTCATGATTCGCTATCTGGACTTCAACTATGGTTATGTAGCGGGTGGGGACAGGACCGGGGGTCATCCCAGCGATAACTTCGCGCCCGTTCTCACCTGTGCCGACGCTATTCACGCTAGCGGCAAAGAGGTCATCGTTGCCGCCGTACTGGCCTACGAGGTATTCTGCCGGTTTTCTGACCGGTTCGCCCCCGCCCCTAAAGGCTTTGACCAGTCTGT
>CAZXYV010000143.1:0-5283 GCA_964645025.1 uncultured Dehalococcoidaceae bacterium
CGGCAAAGGAAATAAAAAAGGGCGATGCTGGCGGTGCCGAAGATAATCGGGAAAATCCGCCAGCCCCAGGGATTATCCCCGAACAACTTGATACCGGCGACGATGAAGAGTTTGCCCAGCGGCGGGTGCTCCGCACGCTCGGTCGTGTGATTTGCAGAGATAGTTCTGGCATCTTTAACGTAATGCTGCTCATCCAGGATAAGCTCCGTAGGGTTATTAATCATGATGAAGTGCATCACCAGCGTGGCCAGTACTATAAGACAGAGCCAGAAATATTCCCACTTATAGGTCTTGGATAGAGCCTTTTTTATTTCCATGCCCATACCGTACTTAAAAAATAGTTCCAGAGGAAGGCGATGACAATGCCGATAAAGTCGGACAAATAGATATTCACCCCGATGTGCACCAGCCAGGCCGCGGTACCCCAGTTGATGACGGCGCCCGCCAGGGAAATCAAATTATATTTTGCCATACGCCCGAAGAGCGACCCTGTCCTGCCCGTGCGCCGGTCGGCAAAGGTAAAATAGTCATTTAACAGGAAATTGGTGATGACGGACACTTCGATACCCGGGATTAGCTGGACTTTAGGGTTCCAGTAAGTCAGGGCGGTGACGAGTCTCAATACACCGATGTTTACCGCCGTTCCGCTCACGCCGACGCCGATAAATTTCAGGAACCTTTTAACCTCGCCGGTCCTGGCCATCAGGTTGATAATGTGTTTCAGGTAATCTATCTGCTGCTGCGGTCTCAGTTTGCTTTTCCCGGCGCTCCTGCCTTCGAAGATAAAAGGGACCTCGACGATGCGCCGGAAGTCCCCGACCAGCATTATCTCCAGGCTTATCTTATAACCGATAGGTTTCAGGCGGTCAGCGTTGATATTTTCCCGGCGGAACATGAAAAAGCCCGAGAGCGGGTCTTTTACCGGCCTTGTCGAAGGCAGGAGCAAGTGAGATATTTCAAGGGCCACCTCGGAGATAATCTTCCGCGAAAGTCCCCAGTTCCGGCAGCCGCCGCCCTTGATATAACGGCTGGCGACTGCCATATCCGCCCCGCTCTCCAGCGCTTTGATTAAATCAGGTAATACTTCCGGCGGATGCTGCAGGTCCGCATCCATAACTCCGATAATCCGGCCGGTGGTATATTGCAGTCCGTGCGCCACCGCGGTGGCCAGCCCCTTTTCGCCCCGGCGCACGATTACCCTGACCGGGTACCGGGGTGCCAGGCTTTCCGCCACCTCGATGGTGCCGTCCTGGCTACCGTCATCCACCAGCACGATTTCGTAATTGTAGCCGGAGAGGGCGAGGTGTATCCTCTCGACGAGGGGAGGAATATTATCCTTCTCGTTATAGGTAGGTATGATGAGAGAGATGGTATCTTTCAACTAGGCACTTTCCACTTTATTAAAATAAACAGACACTTTAGTTTATACCCCTTTACGAATCTGCGTCAAAGGATTATAATATATTGATTAAAATTTATCCTGGGAATTTCATCCGGGAGGTGAACCTTGGGCGTTTTATATATCGTCTCCGTGGAAGAAGCTGCCGGTAAGACCGCCGTCGGTGCCGGTCTGGCCATTAACCTCCTGAACCAGGGTAAAAAAGTGGGCTATCTCAAGCCGCTGGCCGCCGCCAGAGGCTCCGAAGGCGATGTCGCCTTTATGAAGCAGGTCCTGGGGTCGGCGGACGTCGTCAACGCGCCCGACGTGATTAAAGGCCGGGATGTCGTTCTCGTGGAAGGCGGGCTGGGGAAAAAGGCCGGCGATGGCGTCAGCCAGGCCACTTACGGGGCGGCGAAAGAGATGAGGGCTAAAGCCATCGCGGTGGAAACCTATACCGGCCAGCCCTCGAAGTATATCGACGTGTATAAAGGATTCGGGGAGAGCCTGCTAGGCGTTGTCTTGAACAAAGTCCCTACCAGCCAGCTCAAGAGCGTGAAAGAGAAGGCCACCGCCCAGTTCGGCGCCGCGGGCGTTAAAGTCCTGGGCGTCATACCGGAAAATAGGGGCCTCCTCGCGATAACCATCGGCGAGCTGGCCGATATTATCCAGGGAAAGATTTTGAATAGTCCCGAGAAGTCCGGGGAGCTCGTGGAAAACTACATGCTGGGGGCGATGGTGGTCGGCTCCGGCCTGGACTACTTCGGACGCAAGAGCGGTAAGGCCGCCATCATCCATCAGGACCGCCCGGACATGCAGCTGGCGGCGCTGGAAACACCGACCAGTTGCCTCGTTCTCAGCGGCAGTAAACAGCCACCGATTTACAATGTCTTACAGAAGGCGGAAAGCCGCGGCATACCGCTTATCGCCGCCGGGGCCGCCACCGGTGATATCGTCGCCAGCATCGAAGAGGCTTTGCTCCAGGCCAGATTGCACCAGGAGAAAAAGCTGGCCGGGCTGGCCGAGCTGGTAAAACAGAACCTGGATTTAAAAGCGTTAATAGCGTCGGCAGGATAGCTGCCGGCGGTTAAAGGAGAGATTTTAAAAAGTAGCATCGGACTGCGATTGCCCGTAATTCCCTGCTTCTTGATTGCCGGGAAGTGGGGGGAGGTTCCTGGGGTGGTTATCTAACTCTGGGACTTTTTATTTGGGGGACTGTTGAGAAGAGCCGAAAGGCGAGTAAATCAGAATAATCGTTAGATTGGCCGTACTTACCGGCCGGGCACTAAAATAAAATCTGTAAAGGGGGGCAGGTGATTGAATGCGCTAGGAAGACATTTACTGGTGGAGCTAAACGACTGTGACCGGGAGGTATTAAACGACCTGGACCTTCTCCGGGACGCCATGCTGACGGCCGCCATCAGGTGCGGCGCCGTGATTCTCGGCGATTCCTTCCACCGCTTCAGTCCCCAGGGAGTGAGCGGCGTGGTGGTCATCGCTGAATCTCACCTTTCCGTGCATACCTGGCCGGAATACGGGTACGCCGCGGTGGACGTGTTCACCTGCGGCACTACCGTCAATCCGCAAACGGCGGCCGAGGTACTTATCGAGAGGCTAGGTTCTAAGAACCACTCGATAACGGAGATACCGAGAGGGGTTCTGGTAACCGTATAAACTACGGATTTTTTATGGATATTGACCCTGATAAATGGCTCAGCGATAAAATCAGCAATAACCTGATACAGCTGCACCGGATGGAAGAGGAGCTTTATTCCGGAAAGACGCAGTACCAGTCCGCGCGGGTGGTGCGCTGCACCGGTCTGGGCGTTTGCCTGGTGCTGGACGATAAAATCCAGTCCAGTGAGCGGGACGAGTTTATCTATCATGAAGCCTTGGTGCAGCCGGCGATGATGACGCATCCCCGTCCGGAGACGGTATTTATCGCCGGGGGCGGCGAAGGCGCCGCGCTTCGGGAGGCTTTATCTCACCGGACCGTGACCAGGGCGGTGATGGTGGAAATTGACGGTGAAGTGACGGCGCTGAGCCGGAAATACCTGCCCGGCCTTTCCCGGGGCGCTTTTGAAGATGGACGCACCGAGCTCCACCACACCGATGCGCGCGAATTCCTGGCCAAATCGAAGGAAAAGTTCGACATTATCATCGTCGATTTACCTGACCCGATTGAAAAAGGCCCGGCCTACCGGCTCTTTACGAAAGAATTCTACAATATTGCCCTCGACCGGCTTACGGAAAACGGACTGATAGCCGTCCAGGCCGGCTCGGCCTCTCTGACCGAGCTTCTTAATTTAACGGCGGTAAACAACACGCTGCAAAGCGTTTTTTCCATCGTTGTGGTCTGTGTGGTTACTGTCCCCTGCTTCGGCGGTCCCTGGGGATTTTGCATCGCCTCCAGGAAGGCTGACCCCTCCCGGCTCTCCCCTGCCGAGGTGGATAAAAGGATTGCCGCCCGAGCGCTCAAGGGGCTGAAGTTCTACGATGGTCTCACTCACCGGGGCATGTTCTCCCTGCCCCTTTATGTCCGTGACGCCATGGCTAAACAGACACGCATCATCACGGATAAAGAACCGCTGTTCCTTTACGGCTCTTAATTCCCGCCCAAAATAACAGGCCAGCGGTACAATCCGGTTACCCGGTTTTATCTCGTACTCACTGGCCTGATATTCGCTTTATTTAAGAGCTCCGGCAATTACCGGTTGGTTCTTGTCTTGCTAAAGCAATCGCTGCAGTATACCGGTCGGCCTTCACGGGGCTCGAAGGGTACTTCCGTCTCTTTGCCGCACTGGGCGCAAACGGCCGGGAACATCTGACGGGTTCTGCCGCCGCCGCTGGAACCATACCGCTCGGCCTTCCTTGACTGCCGGCAGGTAGGGCACCGCTTGGGCTCATTGGTGTAGCCTTTGGACTGGAAGAATTCCTGCTCTGCGGCGCTGAAGGTGAACGTCGTGCCACAATCAGCACATTGAAGTGACTTGTCCTGAAAACTCAACGGATGACCTCCTTTCTTAATTTAGTTGGTTAGAGCTAAGGTCATCCGTAGCTGGGTCGGGAAAAAGTAATTTCCTTGCATGTCTGATAACCTTGGACTGAAAACCACCAGCTTATATTATATAACGGGTTTGAAAAATATGCAATAGTGCCATGACCGCTTTTTATTAGGAAGACACAACCATTCGATATTATTGAAGTATAACAAAAATGTGACATTTAAACTAAAAAGCACCGTACATATTGACTATTTTCCGACTGTATATATACTATAAAAACAGTGAGTAGTTACTTGTTGCAGGGAGGATTGCAGTGAATTTAGAACCACAATTCAACAGACTGCGCATTTATAACATCTTCATGGGTTTTCTGCACCTTGTCCAGGCATTGCTTATCATCTTGCTCAGCAATAACTTCACGCTGCCCGTTACCACGTCTTTCCTGACCTATGATAAGTCCATCGGCAAGCTCTGGCCGGCAACTGATGTGCTCGTTAATGTCCCCTTCGGCATCATGGTGGCGATATTCCTGCTCCTTTCGGCCGTGGCCCATTTTTCCGTCGCCTCGCCGGGCGCTTTCGGATGGTACGTCAATAATCTTAAAAAGGGCATCAACTACGCCCGCTGGTACGAATATTCGCTCAGCGCCTCCCTGATGATTGTGCTCATCGGCATGCTGTGCGGCGTGTATGACCTCGGCGCCCTCATCATGGCTTTCGCGCTGACCGGCGTGATGAACCTCTGCGGTCTGGTCATGGAGGTGCACAACCAGGTCACACAAAAGACGAACTGGACTTCTTATATCGTCGGCTGTATCGCCGGCGTGGCGCCATGGATTGCGATAGCTATCTACTTCTTCGGCTCGCTGGCCAAAGCGGAAGGCGGTGTGCCCACTTTCGT
>CAZXYV010000144.1:0-2956 GCA_964645025.1 uncultured Dehalococcoidaceae bacterium
TGCGGTTTTCCACGAACCACTTATCGTAAGTCCCCTCTTTAATCCAGACGTAGGCAATCGCTTCCGCCATGGCCGCGTCCGTGCCGGGACGCGGGGCAATCCACTTTTCCCCGACGTGAGCCGCCGTGGCGTTACAGTAGGGGTCGATAAACACCCGCTGGATGCCGAGCTCTCTCAGCCAGTGACGCCAGATAGTGGTATCCTGGGCGCAGTAGCCGCCGGCGCTGGTATTGGGGTCCACCGACCAGAACATGACCTGCTCGGTGTTCTGCAGTCCGTCGGCCAGGATATCGAAGTTGTCCGAATGTCCCAGCTTCCAGAAGTAGCCCCAGGCATGGATAGCGCCCCAGTGCCAGCCTTCCCAGCTGTCCGGATTATCCAGCAACTCGGTATAGCCCAGGAGATTATAGAAGCGGGGATAAGGTCCCATCTTGTAATAGAGCAGGCCCCAGTTATGATGGGAGGAGGCCATGGCCGTGATAGCGGCCGGCCCGTAGGTTTTCCTGATACGCTTTATTTCACCGGCGACGAGGTCAAGCGCTTCGTTCCAGGAGATGCGGACGTACTCGTCTTTGCCCCGTAGCTCGGGATGCCTCTCTCCGTTGGGGTCGAAATGCTTCCGCTTCATCGGATATTTAATCCGGTTCTCGGAATAGACCCTCATCCTCTCCCCGACGACATAGGGATTCAGGGTGGTCATGCGCGGGTCGGAGAACGTCTTGCCCCTCGCCTCGATAGTCCACCCGCCCTTGTCCGTATTGTCGAACATGATAGGTCGCATGCGGACAATCTTGCCGTCCCTGACGGTGACTTTGACCGGCCCGCCGACCGTGCATTGCGTTAAAACCTGTTCTGCCATCAGACCTCACTCCTCGATTTCAGTATCGACCAACCGCTTGTGTCTATATTAATTTATTTCTTTTTCTTCTCTGCGTCCGTCCATTTTGATTTGATATCGTCAAAGTGGTGATGCATTTGTGTTACATGATTACCGAAGTTCTCCAAGGCGAGTTGCAAATGGAAGTCATCCTGGAGAATGCGTCTCCAGGGACGTATCGTGACCTGATGCGTAAGGCGGCGAATCATCCGTGGCTGTTTCATGATTTGCTCGGCGATTTCCCAGGCGCGGGGCAGGAGCTTTTCCCTGGGGACGATTTCATTCACCAGGCCCCAGTCGAGACAGGTCTTGGCATCGACGCCGTTGACCATGAACATCATATAGTTACCGCGCTTGAGACCGCAAATCGCCTGGATAATCAGACCCTGGGCATCGCCCGGCACCGTCGCGTCCCCGAAATGGTCATCGCGCAGGATGAAATCCGGTACACAGAGGGTAATATCGCTCATAAAGGCATTCTCCCAATGCAGGCCGGGGCCGTTGATGGCGCCGATGGTGGGTACTTCAATATCATTGACCCAATTATCCACGACTTTGCGGGCATCGTGCCAGACATAGTCGAAAATAACGTTCTTATCGGGATTGTCCTCGGCCTGCTGGAAAGATTCCATATCGAAATCCCCCACCCAGTATGGGTCAGTAGAGGTCAGGATAATAACTTCGTTTTCCGGGTCGTGGCCGATGGTGGTCCAGGCTTCGGCCATGGCCTGGTGCATTTCGAAGCTCCATTTTACAGGACCGCCCTTGGTATGCAGGCGCACCTGGAGGATACCGTTCTTGCGTTCAAAGCTCATGTGTTCGGCATATGTTTTTTTATAATCTTCCAGCTTCGGCGTGGGTACAGGTTTAGTGTTAGTCATTTTTCTCCTCCGTTCTAAAAATTACATCTCTTCTAGACCGGTTACCCTACTTTCTTGTAAAGCTCAAAATCGCCCAGGTTAAGGTCTTTAGCGCAATCAATAGTGTCTACTTTTCTAGGGAGATAGCCGGTCTTTTCGATTACCAGCGAGTATTTGCCCGGCTCCTGCCTTTCGAACCAGAAATCCCCGAAGCCGTCGGTCTTTAAAGTGGATTTCTTTTTATTCTTCGTATTCGTCAGGGTGACCGTGGCCCCTTCCAGGCACTCGTCGGCCTCCGGGTCAAAGACCGCTCCGGCGATGAAGTACTTGTTGAGCAGGCCGATATAGTATACCCGGGGCTCGGCCTTGTATTCGGGGTGCAGCACCTCGGCTTTGGCGATGAGGTCTTTGAGCTCGGATTCCTCACCGAACGTCAGGGCGCCCGTCGGGCAGGCGTCAACACAGCGCGGCTCTTTCCAGCCCTTGTCCAGGAGATGGGCGCACATGGTGCACTTCTGCGATATATTAAGGTCGGTGTTGAAGTAGATTACTTTGTACGGGCAGGCGTCGATGCAGAGCCTGGTGCCGGTGCACTTCTCCGGGTCGATGATAACGATGCCGTCTTCCCGCTTGTATATCGCGCCTGCCTTACAGGCCGGGATGCAGGGCGCATCGTTACAGTGCTGGCAGATATCGTGCATATAGCGCACCCTGACCTTGGGCACCGAGCCCTGGACCACGTCCGTGACCTTCATCCAGAAATGGCCGGTATCCGGCTGGGGTTTGGCGATGGGCGTCCAGTCGTTGCCGACGTGCTCGTCCTTGCAGGCAATCTGGCAGTTATAGCAGCCGTTGCATTTGTTGATATCAATCACTAATGCCTTCATGTCTATTTCTCTCCTTTGTAGAGTACGCGTTCCATCTTCAGTCCGGAGGCCATGTCATACGGGCGGTTGAAAGCCTCTGGATATTTGCGTCTCAATTCATCCAGGTCAGCCAGCTTGGCTTCGGCCAGGAAGCCGCTGGTGACCATGCCGGCGCAGTTTTTAGAGGTAACGTTATGGGGGCAGATAGTATTGATGGCACCGCCCCTATCTATCTTGCCCGACTCCAGTGGGTCATACCGCGAGCCGTGGTCGATATAGATAACACCGGGCATAATCCTCTCAGTGATGTAGGCTCCGCAGAGCACCTCGCCGCGCTCGTTGAAGACGTTAAC
>CAZXYV010000144.1:3056-5267 GCA_964645025.1 uncultured Dehalococcoidaceae bacterium
CCGCTGGGGGTGGTCATCGGGCATTTTTCTGGGTCTTGATAGAACTCGACCATACCCGCCGGAATCTTCTCCCAGTTCGGGTCAGTGGGCACGACGTAGTATTTCTTTTCATTAAGCTGTTTCCAGGTGCACAGGCCGGCCTCCTCCACATGCGAACCGTCAAAACCGACTTTTATCCAGTCCTGGATTGACTTGCCCTCGTTATATTTTTCCTTAAGCCCCAGCCTGTCCGCGATGGCTTCGACAATTTCATAATCGCTCATGGTCTCGCCGCGGGGCTCAATGGCTTTTTCTTCCAGGTAGACACAGTTATATTGCACGGGCCAGTGGTCGGCGCCGATATCATTTTCTTCAAACTTGGTGTTGGAGGGCAGGATGATATCGGCAAAGATGGAATCATTTTCCAGCCAGGGATGCTGTACCAGCATAAATTCAATCTTGGGATTGCGCACCGCCCGTTGGAAGGCGTTACCGTCGTTCCAGCAGGTAGTGAAGCAGGGCGTATCCGTCCAGAGCATATGGATTTCGGACTTACCCGGCAGCGGATAGACATAGTGTTTAAACTGGTCATCGACCGGGTCCATCTGGTCAGAGCTGCCGTAAATATCGTACTTGCCGCTTTCGATGACATCGTGCAGTATCGTCTTAGGAATGATTGACTCCTGTTTCCACATGAATGGGATATAACCCCGGTAAGCGGCGTTGACCATGGGGCGCAGCACCGAGGTCGGGGTCAGCATACCCATTGCCTTACCCTTACCCGCTCTCATCCTGGTATAGGCTCCGAGCATGGTACCCTCGACAAAGGTGAGCTGGTTACAGCCCGGTTTGCCGAGGCTCTGCATGCCCAGCAGGCAGATTTCCATGCGGGCGGGCTCGCTGGAATAGGGACCGCGAATATAAGGGCCACCATAGCCGTGGGCGACGGTGGTCCGCTTGGAAGCCCATTCTTTGGCCAGGGCCTTAATAATGCGAGAAGGCACGCCGCACTTCTCGGCCGCCCACTTCGGCGTCTTGGGAATGCCGTCTTCCTTACCCAGGACATAATCGGAGAACTTATCAAAGCCGACCACATGGGTTTTCACATAGGCTTTATCATAGGTACCGGTGGTAATCCACTGGTAGGCAATGGCTAATTGTAACGCGACGTCCGTATTGGGCAGGATGGGAATCCATTTATCGGCATGGACGGCGGCCCCGTAGTTCAGGTCGGGGCAGATATAGAGCTGCTTGATACCCAGTTCAGTGTACCAGTAGCACATCAGGCTGGGCAGGCATCCGCCGCCGAAACCCCAGGGGGTGGTCTCGGGGTCGGCGCCCTGGCAGATAAGCATCTCGGTATTCTGGGCAACATCATTGTAAAGATTGGAGCTGAATTCCATGTTGAGACCGACCGGTTCGTTGCCCCAGACATGCTTGGCGCCCCAGTACCATCCTTCCCAGCTATCAGGATTACGGATTTGCTGGGTGTAACCACCGAGGAGCTTCATCAGGTAGGTGGAACAGCCATGAGCGGCATTAATTACTTTGCTCTCCCCGTGCCCTTCTGCCTGGAGACAGACGCCTTCCGGGCCATATTTTTTGACAACCCTCTTGATTTCACTGACCACCATATCCAGAGCCTCATCCCAGGAGATTCTCACATACTTGCTATTGCCGCGGTTCTGGGGGTTCCTTTCTCCTTTGGGATCCCAGTCCACCCTCTTGAGGGGATAGAGAATGCGGTTGGGCGAATGAATCCTTTTCTTGTAGGCGATGCCATGCGGAGGAACCGGGGACTTGAGCGGCGGCACGAAGGTCTTGCCGCGCGCTTTATATTGCCAAGGATTAAACTCTTCCGGCTTATATTTCCAGTCATAGTGTAATGGCCTGATGCGGACGATTTTATCGTCTTTCACATCCACGCAGGTTACATTGGAGTTGTCGCCGAAGGAGCTTAAACAGGTGCCTTTGATGACCGTTTTCTCGCCCGATTTCGTTTTGCCTTTTTGCGCCATTTCTCCTCCTTACATATTGCTTATTTTCCTACCGTTACCGGACGGCTTTATACATTTTACATTTTTCGGTCTATTTTTTCAGCACGATTTCACCCAGGTAGGTGTCTTTCAGGGTTTTAACCTTGATATTCTTAGCTTTATACCCGGATGCCTCTATCTTGACGGTGTAATCAATATTGTCCACCAGACCCTCGAACTCGAAGTCCCCAAAGCC